>JBDTSU010000084.1:0-11917 GCA_039930965.1 Betaproteobacteria bacterium | reverse complement strand
GGGAAGAAATGGCGACAAGGTTTTCGCGTGTTGCATTGGGGATTCCGGCCACAGGCCGTCGATGTGCGGATCGAAACAGGCTGTCGTGAACAGTTCCTGTCGCGTTCGGCGGTTGATGGGTTGTCCCGGATTTATCACTTGACGATTAGAAGACCAGGAGACCTGCATGATAACGAGCACGCAACCGACGACGGCATTTGCAAGAAAGCCCAGCGTCATTGCCACCGGCATCGCCCTCTCGCTGATGGCCGCGCAGTCCGGCCATGCGCAGCAGGCGTCACCGACGACGCAAGCGACGGAAAAAATTGAAGTGACCGGCACGCGCATCCCGCCGCCGAATCTCGAGGGCGCAAGCCCGGTGACGGTCATCGATGCCCAGAGCATCCGCGTCGACGGCGTCCGTTCAGTGGAGAACCTGCTGAACAATCTGCCGCAGGTAATCGCCGACCAGGGCGGCAATGTGTCCAACGGCTCCACCGGTACCGCCACGGTCAATCTGCGTGCTCTCGGGCCGACGCGAACGCTGGTGCTGGTCAACGGCCGCCGCCTGCCCGCCGGAACGCCGCGTGCCGGCAACAACAGCCCGGCGCCGGACCTGAACCAGATCCCCGCGCCACTCATCAAGCGCGTCGAAGTGCTGACCGGCGGCGCGTCCGCCATCTATGGCTCGGATGCGGTTGCCGGCGTGGTGAACTTCATCATGAACGACAAGTTCGAGGGCGTGCAGTTTGAAGTCAACCAGAGCTTCTATAACCATCAGCAAAATGGCGGCGCCGTGGCCGACATGATTCGCGCCCGCGCGATATCGAACCCCACCAATTTCAGGATTCCCGACGACAACAGCTCGGACGGCAGGATCTTCGACATGAGTGTGCTGATGGGCGGCAACTTCGCCAATGGCAAGGGCAACGCCACCGTGTTCTTCAACTACAAGAAAGAAGACGCCTTGCTCCAGTCCGAGCGCGACTTCAGCGCCTGCTCGGTCGGCAATGCGACCGTCGCCACCACCAACGTCATCAATGGCATTTCCTTTGGACCCGGCCTGCGTTGCGGCGGTTCGGGAACCAGCTTTCCCGGCCAGTTTGTGGTGGCGGTCGGCGCGCGCACGGTGGCGAATGCGGCGGGCAATACCCGCGCCTATGTCGGCGCCAACGACCAATACAACTTCGGCCCGCTGAACTATTACCAGCGTCCCTCTGAACGTTACGGATTCAATGCCTTCGCCAACTACGATGTGCTGCCGAACGCCAAGCTGTATTCGGAATTCTCGTTCCACGACGACCATACGATCGCCCAACTTGCGCCCAGTGGACTGTTTGGTTTCGACGCCTCCGCCGGCGGCGGCAATCCGGTCCACTTCGACAATCCGTTCCTGTCCGATGACTGGAAGCGCGACCTGGGATTCACCGCGGCCTCAGGCCCCAACGATACGGCGGACGCGTTCATTCTCCGCCGCAACGTCGAAGGCGGCGGTCGCCAGGACGATATTCGCCACACCTCATTTCGCTCGGTCATCGGGGTAAAAGGTGATTTCGCAACTCACTGGAATTACGACCTGTTCGCGCAGACGGCAAAAGTCATCTACCAGAATACCGTCAGGAATGACCTTTCGCTCACGCGTGTGGGGCTGGCGCTCGACGCGGTACGCGATGCCGCGGGCAACATTGTCTGCCGCTCCGGCGCGGTGGGTTGCGTGCCGTACAACATCTGGAGCCTCGGTGGCGTGACGCCGGCGGCGCTGGCGTACCTGTCCACGCCAGGATTCCAGAATGGCTCCACGGAACAGAAAATACAGGGCGGCAACATTTCGGTTGACCTCGGCAATTACGGGGTGAAGATGCCGCTTGCCAAGAACGGCGCCGGCTTCGCCATCGGCGTCGAGCGCCACGAGGAGGCGCTGCGCCTTGAAACCGACACCCAGTTCTCGTCGGGCGATTTGCCCGGCTTCGGAACGGTCATCGGCCAGTCCGGCGCCTATACGGTGAAGGAAATCTATACCGAGGCGCGCCTGCCGCTGATCGAGGGTCAGAACCTTGCCCACCTGTTGAGCGTAAACGGCAGCTTCCGCCATTCGGACTACAACATCGGTCCCAAGACCAACTCGTACGGGTTGGGCGTCGAATGGGCACCGGTGGCCAGTCTCCGCACCCGCGGCAGCTACCAGCGTGCGGTACGCGCGGCAAACGTGGCCGAGCTGTTCGCGCCGTCGGCAATTGGCCTGTTCAACCTGAATGCCGATCCCTGCGGGCCGTCGCGAATCAACACCGCCGCCGAGTGCGCCCGCACCGGCTTGCCGGCCAATCTTTACGGCAACGCCTTCCTCGACAGTCCGGCCGGCCAGTACAACGTGATCGCCGGCGGCAATGCCGGGCTGGCGCCGGAATCCTCCGACAGCTATACGCTCGGCATGGTATTCACGCCATCGAAGAATTTCAGCGCGACATTCGATGCCTTCAATATCAAAGTGGAAAAGGTCATCCTGCCACCGCCGCCCGGCACCATCCTCGCGCAATGCCTGGCAACCGGCAGCGCGGCCTTCTGCAGCCTGGTCCAGCGCGATCGGCTCGGTACCCTGTGGGCGCTGCCGGCCGGCAACGTGGTGGCCACCAACCAGAATCTCGGCAAGCTGAAGACCTCGGGCGTTGACGTCGGTGCGACCTACAACCACAAGCTGGAAGGTTACGGCGGGCTGACTGTGGATTTCCTCGGCACCTACACCAAGGAGTTTGTCCTCGAGCCGATTCCGGGGCTCGGCGACTACGACTGCGCCGGCTATCACGGCGGCACCTGCGGCGCGCCGCAAGCGAAGTGGCGTCACAAGCTGCGCACCACCTGGGCAACGCCGTGGAACGTTGATGTCGCGATGACCTGGCGCTTTATCGGCAAGGTCAAGCAAGAGGGAACCAGTTCGTCGCCGCTGCTGCAAACGGCGGTGCTGCCGTTCGACGACCATCTCGCGCAAGCGAACTACTTCGATATCGCCGCTTCCTGGGCGATCACCAAGCGGCTGATGTTGCGCGGCGGCATCAACAATGTCCTCGACAAGGACCCGCCGCTGAGTGGGTTGGTGTCGGCGGCGTTCGGCAACGGCAACACCTATCCGCAGGTGTACGACGCGCTGGGGCGCCGCATATTCATCAACGTGACGGCGTCGTTCTGACCGGCCCGCTCGCTGCCGTAGAACAGCGCAAATGACCGGCCGGGGTCCCCGGCCGGTTGCACCTTCATTCAATAGGATCACCACATGCACGCAACAAAAAAGCAACTGATACGCGTACTGGCCGCAATTGGCGCATTCGGTACCACCATGGCGGGAAGCCCGGCCTGGGCACAGCAGGCGGATGCGCCGCCACAAAAAGTTGAGAAGATCGAAATCACCGGATCCAATATCAAGCGCATTGACGCGGAAGGGCCGGCGCCGGTACAGATCGTGACCCGCCAGGACATCGAGCGCAGCGGCCAGACAACCGTCGGTGAGGTACTCCGCAACCTGCCGGCCAATAGCGGATTTTCGTATGACGATAACTTTACCGGCAGTTTCGCGCGCGGCTCGTCGGGCGTGTCGCTGCGCGGCCTCGGCCAGAAATCGACCCTGACCCTGATCAACGGCCGGCGCATGGCGAACAATCCGTTTGCGCAGAATCTGCAGGACGCCTTTGTCGATCTGAACAGTATTCCGCTCGCCGCCATCGAGCGTATCGAGATATTGAAAGACGGTGCGTCGGCGATCTACGGTTCCGACGCCATCGCCGGAGTGGTGAATATCATCTTGCGCAAGGATTTCACCGGGGTTGAGCTGAATACCGGCTATGGCAAGACCTCCCACAGCGACGGCGCGGAAAAGCGCGCCAGTATCGCCGGCGGCTGGGGAGAGGCAGGCAAAGACAAATACAACATCATCGGCGTCGTCGATTATTTCGATCGCGACTCAATCTGGGCGCGCGACCGCGATTTCAGCCGCACGTCGGACCAGCGCCAGTTCCAGGGCGGTACCGATTTGCGCAGCACCTTGTCCAACCCGGGTAATTACGCGCGGGTGGCCGGCTTCCCCGCGCCGTTCGGTCCGACGCGCATACCGTTCTCGACCTGTCCGGCCGATCGCCTGGTGCCCATCAACGGTGTCACCCAATGCATCGAGAACACCAATGTGTTCGCCACGTTGATTCCCGAAACGCAGCGGTTGGGACTGTTCTCGCGCGCAACCTACGATTTCAGCGGCAGTCTGTCCGGCTTTCTGGAACTGGGGTACAACAAGACCAAGACCTTTACGCAGGTCGCGCCGTTCTCGACGCCGGCCAACCAGATTGGTCCCGGTGTCGCGCGCCAGGTCAACGCGCGCCTGCCGGTGGGCAATCCAAACAATCCCTACAACGTGCCGGTCGACCTCAGGTATCGCTTTGACGACGTGGGCCCGCGCCAGGTCTTCAACGTGACCGAAGCCAAGCGGTTCGTCGCCGGCCTGAAAGGCACGGCGGGAACCTGGGACTGGGAAAGCGGTGTGCTTTACGGCAACAGCTATTCCACCCAGGACGACAAGAATGGCATCAGCGTATCGGGACTGTTGTCGGTCATCGCCGATGGTTCATACAATTTCCTGAATCCATCGGCCAATACCGCCGCCACCTACAATCGTCTGAAGGCCGAGTATCAGCGGCGGGGAGATTCCACCATCAAGCAGTGGGACGCCAAGGCAACCAGCGAACTGATGCAGCTTTCGGCCGGCCCGCTGGCGGTCGCCGTGGGGGTGGAAACCCGCAAGGAATCTCTGGAGGACATTGCCGACGATATCCTGATCCGCGGCGACGTGCTGGGTCGCGGCAGCAGCCGCGCCAAAGGCAGCCGGACACTGACGTCGGGATACGCCGAATTCAATGTCCCGGTCATCAAGAGCCTTGAAGTGCAAATCGCCGGGCGCACCGACCGCTACAGCGATTTTGGCTCGTCGTCGACGCCGAAAGTGGCGTTCCGCTGGACGCCGCAACGCGCATTGCTGATCCGCGGTTCCTATGCCAAGGGTTTCCGCGCGCCCAATCTGGTGGAGGCCGGCGATTCGGCGGCGTTTGCGTTCAACACCTTGACCGATACGCGCCGTTGCGCGATCAACGTCGCCTATTGCCCCGCCGGCGGCGTTCCCGCGATCATCTCGGCGGGCGTGGGCCTGAAGCCCGAAAAATCGGACAGCCGCTCGCTCGGCTTCGTGTGGGACATCGACACGGACACCAGTGTTGCCGTCGACGGTTTCGATATCTCGCAGAAGCGGCTCATCAGTACCGAGGGTGCCCAGACCATCCTCGATCTTGAGACCACCGACCCGGTGTATGCCGCGCGTGTCCTGCGTGCGCCGCCCGACGCGACCGACATCGCGCGCGGGGCGCCGGGCAACATCATCGGCGTGCTGAATCAATTCGTGAACCTGACAGAGCTTCGCACCAAGGGCTTCGATCTGGACCTGCGTTGGCGCATCGCGCGCAACGACTATGGCACCTGGAGCCTGAGCAGCATCAATACCTATGTTCACAGCTACAAGACCCAGAACGTCAAGACCGATCCGCTGATTGAGTTTGCCGGCACCTATGGCGTGCCGCGCTGGCGGGGTGTCCACACCATCAGCTGGGAGCGCGGACCGTGGTTTGCCAGCGCCACCCTCAACCATATCGACAAATACGAGGCGTCAAGCTCGTCGCCGGTCGGCGCCACCGGGGTCGTCGGCAACTTCGATACGCTCGATTTGCAGGGCGCCTACAGCGGCTTCAGGAACCTGAAGCTGACGATTGGCATTCGCAATCTGAATGATCGCGAACCGCCGATCGATTTGTCGTCCGGTCCCATACCCTACGACATTACCCAGCATAGTCCGCGCGGCGCTTTTTACTACGGCACGATCAACTACAAATTCAAGTAGCAACGACGCGGTGGTGTCTTTGCAAGGGGCTGCGCGGCAGCCCCTTTCTTTTGATGGAAAATGCGGGATTGTCATGGACTGTCGCTTTAGCCGCGAATCGGAAAAGCCGGTGCGGCCATGCGACGCTGCAATCTGTTTCAGTCTGTTGCAATTGCTTGCGCGCGCGCCTGATACGATGGCTGACATTGTCCGCTGCACCGGAGCCGGCAAATCGGGTGGGGACAAATCACCAAGGATGGCCAATTGGCATGAACGCATGAAATACGATTCATCACACGGCAAGGCAAACTGTCACGGGTGGGCGCGAATGCCTTGCCCGGCGACGATGCGCGCCTGTACTTGCCTTCGGCGCGCGCCGCATCCGCCGGCCCCGATGTGTCCTGGCGTGGCGGCCAATGGGTAAGCTTTTCCTGAAGCTCTGGATCCTGATCCTGCTGACATCCGTCACCTCTTTCAAGATTCAACAGACCGTGTTCGACCTGGTCTATGCCGAGGCGATGGAATCGAATTCAAATGAGCGTTATCGCCGCGTATTCATCTACATCGAGGAGATTCTCCGCCAGCATCCGCAGGCGGAATGGCCGGATCGCTTCCGAACCTTGCAGGAACATGTCGGCTCGCCAAAGGTCTTTGTCGGACCTTCACGCCTGACCACTCTCGAAGCGCTGGCGAGCGAGTCCGGCATCAATGCCGAGGCGCTGGCCAGGATCCGCTCGCAGCAGCCGCTCGTGCGGTCGATGGCGGGTGGCGAAGGCACGGAAATTTTCCACACGCTGCTGGGCACCGACTACGTCGCCGTGCTCGAGGTCCCTGCGCTTTGGCGATCGCGGATGTTCGGCCTGCTCACCACCACCCAGTTCACCTGGATTGTCGAATCGACGCTCTATGCGCTGGCAGTGATGCTGTGGCTGATGTTTTTCTGGTGGGACATGAAGAAGCTCGACCGCGCGGCCGGCCAGGTGGGCGAGGGCAAGTTCAACATTCAGGTCGATATCCGCAAGGGCGCCGCCCTCTATCCGCTGGCGAGTTCCTTCAACAAGATGAAGGACCGGATCGCGGCGCTGCTGGATTCGCACAAGAACCTGACGAACGCGGTCTCGCACGAGTTCCGAACGCCGATCACGCGGCTCCGCTTTCGCCACGAACTGGCCATTCACGCCGGGACGCTCGCGGAAAAGGACCATGAACTGCAACTGATGAATTCCGCGATCGACCAGCTCGATGACCTCTCGACCGAATTGCTCGAATACGCCCGGCTCGATCGCGACGAACCGAAACTCGATATCGGCTCGATCGATGTCGAGCCCTGGTTGAATGAACTGGCGGCGGACGCGCGCGAGGTCGCGAGCGCCACCGGGCGCGAGGTGCAAATCAGCGTGCATGCCGATTGCGAGGCGGTTGACGGCGACCATCGCTATCTTTCCCGCGCGGCCGCCAACCTGCTGCAGAACGCGGTGCGCTATGCCAAAAAGCGCGTCGAGCTGCGGGCGGGAACGGCCAATGGCAAGCGCTGGCTGCGGGTGGATGACGACGGCGCGGGCATTCCGCCTGCCGACCGCGAACGCCTGTTTGAGCCTTTCACGCGCCTCGACGACAGCCGCGACCGCCAGTCCGGCGGTTCCGGCATTGGCCTCGCGATCGTCAGGCAGATCGCCCGCTGGCACGGCGGCACGGCGCAGATTGCCGAATCCAGTTTGGGGGGCGCCAGCGTCTCACTCACGTGGTGAGCGGGCACGCATGGTCACGAAGTTTCGCTTGTTGAAGTAGCCGGAGGCTCTGCTGATGAACACATTTACCGACGCCGTTGCAATGGAATCCGACTTGGCCGACGCCACCCGTGTACTGCTGGTGGACGATGATGCCGAACTGTGCCGCGCCATTGCCGACTACCTGGGCAAGCAGGGCATCCTGGTCTCGATCGAAGGCCGTGGTGACCATGCGCTCAAGCGCGTGACCGAAGACAAGCCGGACCTGGTGATCCTCGATGTCATGCTGCCGGGCAAAGACGGGTTTGATGTCTGCCGGGAGATTCGCGGCTCGGGCAACGCCGTGCCGATCATCATCCTGACCGCCAAGGAAGAGGATTTCGATCAGGTGCTGGGCCTGGAACTGGGTGCGGACGATTACCTGGCGAAACCGGTGCAACCGCGGGTGCTGCTGGCGCGCATCAAGGCGATCACGCGGCGCCTGCATGGTCATCCCGCCGGTGCGGTGGACGGCGATATCCTGCAATTCGGCCGCCTGCGGATTCATGGCGTCAACCGCGAAGTGGTGCTGGACGAAAAACGCATTGAACTGTCGCCGGCGGAATTCGACCTGCTGTGGTTGCTGGCGAGCAATGCCGGCAGGGTGATGCAGCGAAACGATATCCTCAAGTCATTGCGCGGGCTGCATTACAGCAATGCCGACCGCTCGGTCGATGCCCGCCTGTATCGATTGCGCCGCCGCTTCGGCGAGGACAAGGAGGCGGGCTGGAAGATCAAGACCGTGCGTCCGCATGGATACATGTTCTGCCTGGAGCCGTGGTGATCGGCGTTGGCCCGCCGCGGCAGGCGCGTGGACTTCCTGAAGGGAACTTCTATTAACCTCAAAATCTGACGCCCCGGATTTAGTCCGGGGCCCAATTTTCTCAATGTCTCAGTAAATTCGTAGAACTTGGGTACCGGCCTTCGCCGGTACGACAGAGTAGATTGAAGTTCCCTGAAGTCGTAGAACGCCATTTGATGCGCCTTCCCGGCCATTTTTGTCCCGCGGGCCGCACCGGTGCTGAAACTACTCGGTGTCGACCTTCCAGCCCCGCAGCCGCGCCCAGCCGGGCGCGCGCTGGTCCATGCCGCGCACCAGGTTGGCTTGGATGCGCTGGCGGTGTTCCGCGTCAGGTACAAAAGCCGGCACCTCTGCGGCCAGGCGCAGGGTCACGCTGGCTGCGGCGGCGCCGGACGCCACCGTGATCGGCGTCAGGAAGACGTCGTTGCGATTGGTAAGGTCGCCGGTGGTACGCACGTAGAACGGATAAAACGTCGAGCCGCTGCTGGCGAGGCCCATGTAGTCACCCAGGAACAGTCCGCGCGCCACCGGCGCGAGGCCCAGTTCGAATGAGGTGGCGGTGACCCGGCGATCGGTCCAGCTCACGCCATCGCGCGATGTGGCGAGCCAGTAATCGACCGGCAATGAAGTGATGTCCGGGGTGTTGTTGCGCATGTCGAAATAGCTGACGCCCAAGGTGCCGTCGGCGCGCGCGTTGACAGTCGGTGTCAGCGCCTGCACGCCGGGCGCGCCGTTGATCTGCAACGGTGCCGACCAGGTGAGGCCACCGTCGGTCGAGCGCACAAATGCGATGCCGTCGCGTGCGCCATTCGAGAATCGCGCGTCCTGCCAAGTCGCGTATATCTGTCCCTGGGGCCCGACCGCGATCTGCGGAAGATAGCCCGCATCGCGAATGGCCGCACTGGTATCCGGATCGTGGGTGCCGATGCCGAAAAAATCCGCCACTTTGGCAGGCGCCGACCAGGTGACCCCTTTGTCGGTGGAACGCATCGCCTGAAAACTGCCAACCAGGGCATTGCCCACGGTATCAAGGCGATTGAAGAAATCAATCAGCGTGCCGTCGGGCAGCACGCCGATCACACTGCCGAGAGTCTGATTGCCGATGCCCGGGTCGAAAATGCTGTGGGCCGGCTCCCATGTCAGGCCGCCGTCGGTGGTGCGCGCAAAAAAGGCCGGGCCGCGATTGTCCTGGGTAAGGCGATCCCAGACGGCAAAGACATAGCGGGAATCGGTCGGGTCCGCCGTGATGGTGTTCTTGTCATTGAAGAATTGGTCGCCGTCGCGGATCAGCACGGCGGGACTGCTCCAGGATTGCCCGCTGTCGGTAGATCGGAACACCAGCATGGCGGATGCCGAGCCGGGCGCCAGGGTTCCGCCGGTGACGGCCAGCGACATCTGGTAGGCGACACCGTTGGGCGAGAACGTGACCCAGGGATCGGTGGCGCGCTCAAAATCGCCGCCGTTGGCGGCATTGCCACCGCCGCAGCGCGATGCCGGCAGCGGCCGGGTGATCCAGGTGGCTCCCGCATCCAGCGAATAGCCCACCGCGGTCCCTTGCGCCGCCCCGCCCGACCAGCGATCCTGCTGCCACGAGCCGATCAGGTTGTTCGGGTTGGCGGGATTGATGGCAAGGTGCGGCTCGACTTCGGCATTCGGATACAGCGTGCCGGCACTCGCGCCGCCGCAATTGGCCGTGAACGTCGATGCGCCGGAGACGAGGCCGGCGGGTCCGGATGGTGTGACCGGACCGGGCGGCGTGGTCGTGGGCGGTGGTGATCCGCCGCCACCGCCGCCGGAACAGGCGGCCAGCGCCAGCAGGCAGGCGATCGCCGGCGCGGCGCAACGATTCCAGCGAGTGTGGACACGAATGTCGGTGGTGAGCACATTTTCCTCCGCTTGGCGGGAATCAACGGGACGCTGCGGTAACGCCGGCCGCCGCGGGCGGCGCCCAAAGACCGGCGTGGGATGCCGGACCTAACCGCGCTTGTAGATTATCTTTTTGGTGCCGCCGTCACAGGTGCCGACGACGCGAAGCTCGGTTTTCTCGTCCTTCGGCACGATGGTCAGCGTAAAGGCCATGACGCCCTTGGCCTGGATCTTCGCCTCGATCTGGGTTTTTACTTCCTCGCACGACGTTTTGGCCAATGCAGGGGTGGCCACGGCGCAGGCAGCGAGGGCAAGCGCGGTCATCATGAAAACCGATTTCATTTCGATTTCTCCCGGGCGATGGATTAACACATTGCCATGGTATCTGAGGACGGCCGGTTTGTTGAATTTCTCTTTGCGGCGCGAAGCAGGGTTCCGCAAAACTCTTACTTGGGCACGATGAGAATCTTGCCATTGCGTTCGCCTTGCGCGGCGACGGCGACCGCTTCCTTGATCTGGCTGACATCGTAGGTTGCGTGTATGCGGGTTTTCAGCTTGCCGGTCGCGATCAGGTTCGCCACTTCTTCGAATACCGCCATCTGCTGCGCCGGCGTGGCCTTGCGGAACCACATCGCCAGCCAGAAGCCGCGCAGGGTCACGTCGCGGAAGACGAACGAGGCCGGTGAGACCTGGCACGGCTCGCCGCTCATCATGCCGTAGTTAACGAGCGTGCCACCCTCGGCGAGGCAGGAGGCCAGGTTGTCGGTGGACACGCCGCCGACCGCGTCGATGGCAAGCCGGATTTTCGCGCCGCTGGTCGCTTCGGCAACCCGCTTGGCAAGATCGCCGCCATCGACCAGCACGACGTTCCCGCCCAATTCGGTCACGCCGACAACCGCCGATTCCCTGCGCACGACATTGACGGTCTTCAGTCCGCGAAGGCGGGCGAGCTGGATCAGGTAGGCGCCGACACCCGAGTTGGCCGCGTTCTGGATCACCCACTCACCCGGCTGCAGATCGACGAACTCGGTCAGCATCAACCGCGCAGTCGGCGGATTTACCGTCATCATTGCCAGTTGCAGCGGATCGGCGTCATTGGGAAGCGGCATCAGTTTGCGGGCATCACCCACAACATGTGTCGACCAGGTGCCGCTGCCGACCGGCAGCAACACGGTCTGGCCGACGGCGGGCGAGGTGACATCGGGCCCGAGCGCGATGACCTTGCCCACGCCTTCATTGCCGCCCACCGCCGGCAATGGCGGCAATATGCCGTAGACGCCGGTCAGGGTCAGGACATCGGAAGGATTGATGGGCGCGGCCAGTACCTGGATCAGCACTTGTCCGCTGGCCAGCGGCGGGAATTCAAACTCGACCGCGTCGATGAACTCCTGCGGTACCGGGCCGCGCTGCGTATATTGCGCTTTTTTCATCTGCTGTTTCCCGTGCGGAATGCGGAGCGAAAGTCTAGCACGGCGGATTATGCGGGCCTCAGTGCCGGCAAGGGCCTGCCGACCGGTGCTTCCCTGATCGGCAGATTGCTCAGAGCTGCCGCGCCGGCCAGGACGATATCGGCGTACCACATCCAGTCGTAGCTGCCCTGTT
>JBDTSU010000083.1:0-11996 GCA_039930965.1 Betaproteobacteria bacterium | reverse complement strand
ACGAGGGCGCCATCATTCTGGCGCGCGGCGCCGGGTGGCCGGAAGGTGCCTTTGCGCTGGTAACGGGCTACCTCGAAAAGAATGAAGACCCCAGGCTCGGTGTCGCACGCGAGGTCAAGGAGGAACTCAATCTCGATGTTGTCGAAACCAACCTGATCGGCAACTATATTTTCGAGCGCAAGAACGAAATCATGCTCTGTTATCACGTGGTGGCGACCGGACGGATCCGCCTGAGCCCGGAACTGATCGACTATCGGCGCTATCAGCCGCACGAATTGCGGCCATGGCCGCGCGCTACCGGCTTTGCCGTGGCCGACTGGATGAAGTCGCGCGGGCTGGAGGTCACATTCATCGATCGGCCGCCGATCAACGTAAATGCCTCGACGGAGCGAAAGGGCTGACATGGACGCAAAGAGGGTCATGCCGGAAACGGTCGCCGCCCAGGCGCTGGGCTGGATCGATGATGCGACCCGGGCGATCTCCCCGCCAATTCATACAGCAACGACGTTTGTACGTGACGCCGACAATCAATATCGAAGCGGCCGCGTCTATGCCCGCGACCACAACCCCTCCTTCGACCAGGCCGAGGCGGTGCTCTGCGCGCTGGAAAAGGGCGCGCACGCCGCGCTGTTTGCATCAGGCATGGCGGCGGCGACGGCGGTGTTCATGGCGCTGAAGCCCGGCAATCACGTGGTGGCGCCCAAGGTGATGTACTGGTCGCTACGCAACTGGCTGGCCAACTTCGCCACGCAATGGGGATTGCAGGTCGAATTCATCGACATGACCGATCTCGATGAACTGAGGCGCAGCATACGATTTGGCAAGACCAAGCTGGTCTGGATTGAAACACCCGCGAATCCGCTGTGGACTATCACCGATATTGCCGCCGCGGCGGAGATTTCCCATGCGGGCGGCGCGATGCTGGCAGTGGATTCGACCGCCGCCTCGCCGGTCCTGACGCGGCCGCTGACGATCGGCGCGGACATCGTCATGCACTCCGCGACCAAGTACCTGAACGGCCATTCCGACGTGATCGCCGGCGCGCTGGTGGCGCGCGAAGACTCTGAATACTGGACGCGGGTGAAGTCCGTGCGCGCGCAAATCGGCGGCACGCTGGGTTCTTTCGAGGCGTGGCTGCTGTTGCGCGGAATGCGCACGCTGTTCTTGCGTGTGGAGGCGGCCTCCCGGTCGGCTCAGCGCATCGCTGAATTCTTCAATAGCCACGCGCTGGTGAGCGAGGTGCTCTATCCCGGGCTCAAGGGCTTTGCGGGCCATGACATCGCGGCGAGCCAGATGCCGGGCGGATTCGGCGGCATGTTGTCGATTCGCGTTAAAGGGAACAATGCGGGCGGCAATGCGGCGGGCAACGCCGGCAGCGAAGCTGCTGCCATTGCGACCGCGGCGAATGTCGAGGTCTGGAAACGCGCGACCTCGCTGGGCGGCGTTGAGAGCCTTATCGAGCATCGCGCCAGCGTTGAAGGTGCCGGCACACCGGCGCCGGCCGACCTGCTGCGTTTGTCGGTGGGCATCGAGAATGTCGATGATCTGATCGACGATCTCGACCAGGCGCTGATTCGGGGGCAGGGCTGATGGGAACGTCCGGGAAAATTCGTGGATATCTGTTCGCCACCGGCCTGGATACGCTTGCCGTTCATTCGTCGGTCATTGAAAAGGCGATCCACGACTACATCGCGCAACTGGGAACGCCGATGGACGTGTCCAACGACGCGCTGTTTCGCTACCAGGTGCCGCTCATGGCGGATGGCGGAGCCTGTTCGCTAATCGACGAACTGGACCCGGTCTTGTTTGACCTGGCGAGCAAGCTCGGTGGCGAAAATGAGGCGACAACAAGAAAACTGAAACTGCTAAATATTTTGGTCGCGCGCGCGACCATGGTGACCGGCGCGGATTGGGTAGGACTCTACCAGCGGCGCTCGCAAGCCGACGGCGGCGAAAGTCTCGTCAAGCTGGCTTATCGAGGGCGTCCCAGCCGCGCCGAATTTCCGCTCAACGCGGAATTTGCCAAGGGCAGCACCAACAGCACAGTAGGCTTGTCGGGCCAGGCGAGCCTGATCGATGACGTGGCGGCGCACACCGCGCAAGGCGGCGGATTCTATGTGTGCGACGATGCGGTGCAATCGGAGTTCTGCGTGCCGATTCTCGACGCCGATGGCACGATTCTCGGCATCATCGATGCGGAGGCTGCACCGGCCGGCTTCTTCAATGCCGACCGGCAGGCCGCCATGGTTGCCATGGCGCTGGTGGCGCCACCGCTGTTGCCGTAAATTTGCCGAGGCGGCGGCCAGTTTTTCCGGCCAGCACCAGGCTATTTCGCCAGTTGGGCGCGAATCGACTCGATACGCGCGCGGTTGACGCTGAAATCGCGCACGCCCAGTCGCGATGCGGAGCGGACCTGAATGACGCCCGCCTTGTCGTCGAGCGCAAACTCGACGTCATCGACGAAGCCGAGACCGGCGCTTTTGAATTCGGCATAAAGATAACGCGGACTATCCTGCACGACGATGGCTCGCGGCGAGCCCTTCACAATGCCTTGCAGTTTGCTCCATGCCGCATCCGGCGCGCCCGAAAAGGCCAGCGGCTGAATGTAGTGGGTGTCGTCCTTTTCCACGGTCGAGGAAACGCAGTTCGGCTTCCAGAGCGGGGGTGAAAACTTGCCGTTGGTGAAGCCGAGGTTTGCCGGACGTGATCCCGAAAAAAGTCCCATGGGTTGTCCTCCAAAGTATTCCACCGCGATGGCCGCGGATGCCAGCAAGGTAATTCCCAACAGGCCGAGCAGAACGCGTTTGATGATGGATTTCATGGGTAGGAAAGCACGCTGCTGCCGGGAGAAAGGACCAGTTTAGCTCATGAGCGTTTTGACGCCGGCCGGTGTGCGCACGTAGGCGCACATGGTCATGCCGGAATAGGGCGGCGTGGCAGTCAGGGTCAATGTTCGCTCCAGGTCCAGTTCCGTCAGCAGATAAGTCACCTTGGCCGGGTTAGGATGTGCCGCTTCCATCCACTCGAAACGGCATTGCTGGTCAGGGAGCCGATCGGCGGGGTGGAACGGCACGTCCCATTGAATCAGGTTCGGGACCAGTCCGCCTTCGACCGGATAACCGTCCGCCGGAATGGTGATTCGCCAGCGGAATTTTTCGGACCCGTCGCCGCGCTCCATTGCCTGCACGCCGCCCAGCAGCCCGCCGGTCCTTGCGGTGAGCGCGTCGATCTCACCGGTCCGCGCGACCCAGCCGATCAGGCGCGGACGAATTGCAATGCGTTCCTGAACATCGCGGGTGTCCAGGCCGAACCAGCGCGGCATGAACGGCTGCCCGCCGGCCGGATCGATGGCGATCAATTCGAGATAGCATCGCGGACCGAGCGAAAGCAGGCGGTTGTGCGTCCCCATGCGCACATGCCTGCCCGGTGGCGAGAGTTCGATACCCAGGAACCGTTCCAGCCAGGCGCTGCCACGATCCAAATCCGCGGTGCCGACCACGAGGTGGTCAAGTGAACTCGCCATGGCCGGGGATCAGCGCGGACGGGAGGGTGGCGCCGCGCCGGACATGCGCCGCCCGACTGAAATCTGCACCGTGACGACGAACCACGCCAAGGTGACGCCAATCGCGTTGGCGGCCATATCCAGGAATTCAAAGGAGCGCGTCGGCGTGAAATACTGGATGCATTCGATCAGGATTCCCATGGCAACAAAGGCCATCGCCAGCCGTAGCCGCGGCAGCGGCCGACGGAACACCTGCCCCCAGCAAAACATGCAGGCGAAGTAGGCAAGCGAGTGGTGCCATTTGTCACTGCCGGGTACCGCGGGCAGCGCCGGTCCCGGCAACAACGAGAGCGCCCAGATGGCGATGAGCACGATGGTGCCGGCCCAGCGGAAGAAGTGAATGCGATTCATGGAAGTATTCCAGTCTGGGTGTTTCATGGGGGTGCGTTCGACAAAGGGTCGATGGGCGAGCGATTTTTCGTTCGACTGACCACGCCGCATTCGAACGGTAAACACCAGAGCTGGCGCGCCCTCCGGGCCGATTATGGCCGGCAAGCCGCGCCGGTGCTGGAGTTGTCGACAAGACCTGGCGTATTTAGCGCAACACCAGCGCAATCGCCAGACCCACGGCGAGCGCGGCGAGGAGGACGATGATGGCGATCGGCAGCAAGTTGCCGCCCGGTGAATCATCCGCCATTTGCTCGAACGCGACGGTGGGGCCGAAGGTGTCCGATGACACGGCGCCCGGCGCGGCGTTGGCGTGCCGGAGACGTGGATCTGCCTGTTCGGCCAGCGCACCGGTGATCTTGCCTTTGTAGGCACGCATTTTCTGGGTTTCGCTGATGTACTCGCCGAACTCGCCGATCTGGTTGGTCATTGCGGCGAGTTTCATCGTCGCGTCAAAGGAATCAAACGCTTTGGCGAGCTTGAGCGGCTTGGCCTCTTCGACGTTGTCGCTCTTCTGGTAACGGCCCACGCCAAGTGAATCCAGCGCAAGCGGCTTCGCCGAGGGCGGCGCCTGCTTGGCCAGCACGTCGCCGCTGGGTTGCTTTGAAAGCAGCAGGCGCTTGACCTGCCCGAGGTCGTCGGCGAATTCAAGCATCGTCTGGTAACGCTCGTCGACGGTCTTGGCGAGTGCCTTGGCGACGACCAGGTCGAGCATCGCCGGCACGCCGGGATTGCCGTTGGAAGGTGCCGGCGGAATGGTGTTCACGGTCGCATACATGATCGCGTTGACGTTGTCGCCGTCGAAAGGCGGCAATCCGGTGAGCGCCTCGTAGAGCACCACGCCAAGCGAAAAAATATCGGTGCGGTGATCGAGGCTGCGGCCGATTACCTGCTCCGGCGACATGTAGCGTGGACTGCCGAGAATCAGTCCCGTCATGGTCTTCACCGCCGATGCGGGCATGCGGGCAATGCCGAAGTCGGTGATCTTTGCCAGTCCACCGCGCACGATCATGATATTGGACGGCTTCACATCGCGATGCACGATGTCGTTGTCGTGCGCAAACGCAAGGCCTTGCGCGATTTGCGCAATCCAGTCGATCGACATGGGCACGGTCGGTCGGCCTTCCTCGGCAAGAATGTCCTTGAGTTCCTTGCCCTCGAGAAACTCCATGGCCATATAGGCCATATCCTCGTTGCGACCGACGTCGTAAATGGTGACGATATTGGGATGATTGAGACGGCCTGCCGCCTTGATTTCCTGCTGGAATCGAAGCTCGTATTCGGCCTGTTCGTCCTTGTTGAAGGACAGGTTGACGGTCTTGATGGCAACCGTGCGATCGATCATCGGATCGACGGCCTTATACACCACGCCCATCGCGCCTTGGCCGATGATGGAAAGTATTTTGTAGCGGCCGAGCGTTTCGATCATGTTATTTCTTGGCGGGCGCGTGTTTTTGTTTGGCCTTGACGGTGCGGAACGGCGGGCCCCACGAAGGGTGCCCCGCCTCGGCGGCATCGAGTTCAAAGGCCGGATTCAACTTGAGGATCTTCTCGAACTCCGCCCGGCACAGTGTCAGTCGGTTGGTGAGGCAAAAGCTGAAGGCGACGTTTTTGTGGGCCTGGATTTGTTCTGCCGGCGTGAGCGTTTCTTTCAGCGCATCCTGAAAGAGCTTGATGGCTTTCTGGTAGTCCGCCTCCTCATATGCCTTGGTCGCATCGGCGATGAGTTTTTCTCCCGAAGTCGGTATTTTCACCACCGGCGGCGGCAGCGATTTTCCCGATCGTCGCAACTCGATCTCGGCCCGGACGACCCGGAAAATCGGCCCCCAGGTGGGATGCCCGGCTTCGGCCGGCGTCAGGTCAAATTTCGGATCGAGCAGGAACGCTTTTTCGAATTCTTCCTTGCAGACCAGCTCGCGGTTGTTGACACACTGAATAAATGCCATGTGCTTGCGCGCGCTGAGTTGCTGTGGAACCGACAGCACGCCGCTGTCAAGCGCGATAAGCAGGTTCCTCATGGCTTCGTCATAGCTGCCGGCCTCGTACTGCTTCATGCCATCGGCAAGATTCGCCTCGGCGCGTTCGATTCGCTGACGGCGGGCCAATTCTTCCGGCGCGGACACCGCCGCGGGGGGCGGCGCGGTGGCGCAGCCCGCCAGGACCGCAACGATCGTCGCCACCAAGCCGAGGCGGAACCGTGCGGCAAGGGTTGGCGAATTGGCTTGAGTATGGAGATGCGACATGAATTAGCCCCGGTTGCCGCCATTGCGGGAGAGTGGTGCATGCGCGGGTGCGCACATGCCGCAATTTTTACTGAAATTTGTGCCTGATGCTGACATCTTCTTTCGGCTTGACCTCGATATTCGTGGCGAACGGAGTGAACGAGGTATTACGTACCTCGATGCGATACTTGCCGGGCGCGAGTTTGTGCTGCTTCAGGGGCGGCGAGACGCCGATCGACTTGCCGTTGATGAAGACGTCACCCCACGGCTGGATGCTGAGGTTCAGACGGCCTTCCACCAATGCAAGCTTGGCGGCCTCGACCCTGGGATCCGTCTTGGCCGCCTCGGGCTTGGCTGCAATGTGCTTGGAATCGGCCACGGCGCCAGCGGGCGCACCCGGCGCAACGATTGGCGCCGGCGTCGCCGGGGCAGGTTGAGTGCCGGCGGCTGTGGTTGCCGTATCGGCGGCCTTGGCTGCGTCGGCCGGCATCGATGGCGGTGCGCTGGCGGGGGCTTCGATTTTTGCAGGCGGCGGCTGGATCGACGTCGCCGCCTTAGGTGCCTCAACGGTTGCAGTTAGCGGCGATTCGGCCGGTTTCTTCAGCATGAGCGTTATCGCAAGAACCAGTACCACGCCGGCAAGCAAGCCACCGGCGATGGTCAGTTTCCGGCGATCCTGCAGGAAAGGCATGGCACCCAGGTCGCCCAGTTGCCTGACGCCAAACGTGCCGGTGCCGACGCCGGCCTGGCGTTGCGCGCGGGCGTTCGGATTGGTCGCCGCGGCACGGTCGACGGTACCTGCTTTGGCCTGCTTGAACGCGGCAGCCGAATCGCCGACGATGTAGATTTCGTGTTCGCGGACATGCTTGTCGGTGCGCGATCCCTCATACTTGAAGAGCTTGGCGTACTCGTCCGAAATCACCGATACGACATCGAAAAACGAACGCGAGACCACAATCTGGCCGGGGCGCGCAAAGCTCATGATGCGTTGCGCGACATTGATGCCGTCGCCGACGATGTTCGGATGCCCGTTGATATCCCGGACCAATTTGACCGGCCCGAGATTGATACCAATGCGCAGCGGCAATCCACCTGGCGCATCCGCGTCGGTGCCTTCGATTGAATCGGCGCCATCAAGCGGCACGGACCCTGCCGCGGCAATGGCACGGTCGACCATATCGCGAAGATTCATACTGACAAACAAGGCGTCTTCCGGGTCGCCGAGAAAGCTGAGCGCCGCGCCGTCACCGGTGTCCAGAATCAGTCGCTGTTCGGGCGGAATATCCGTCAGGGACTCCGATAACAGCGCCGTGAACCGGTCTTTTACACTGATTTGCTCGGACACAGATTTTTTCGAATAGCCGACAATATCGACAAACACGACGCTGCCGATGAAAGTCCGATTTCCCTGATCCAGCATTGCGCTCACGATGGAATTTGGCCGATTATCTTGCTTACGATTGGAGGTGTGCGTCGGATGTTATTGATAATTTTCCATATGTTACCGAAAACTGAAGGCAATTCGGAACATATTGCGACGCTGTTGCCTGCAATAGGCGGCTGGATCAGGGGATGCACCTGGTTCAATTGCCAGAATCACTATGCCGGTAGTCGAGCATCCGACCGCTAATTCCGCTGCTGTCGGGGCCGATCAGATAGAGGAAGCCGGGGGCAAGTGATTCCGGTGCCGGCAGTGCCGAGGCCAGTTCCCCCGGATGGCTCTTCGATCGCATGGGGCTTGCCACCGGTCCTGGAACGCAAAGATTGAAGCGCGGCGCACCGGGTGTTTCGTCGGCAAGGATCGTCGTCAACGATGCCAGCGCGCTCTTCACCACGGCAAACGGTCCCCAATATGCCTTGGGTTCTATTGCGTGGGTTTCGGTCAGAAAGACCACAGATCCATCGCCGGAACGCTTCAGCAACGGCATGCAAGCCCGGGTCAGAGCGGCGGGAACCGCCAGGTTTATGCGCGCGTGCAACATCCATGCGTCCAGATCGTGAAGCGCCATGGGCATCGGCGAGACGAAATGGCTGGCGCCGTGAAAGATGCCATCGAGCCGCTGCATCGTGGCGTGAATGGACTGGGTAAACCCGTCAAGTTCCAGTTGCGTGGCCTTGGCGAAATCGAGCGGCATGATGGCGGGCTGCGGCAGTCCTTCGGCGTCGATTCGGTCGTAGATCGCCTCGAGCTTTGGAATATTGCGTCCGTGCAGGATGACGGTCGCACCGTGCCGGGCAAAAGCCAGTGCCGCCACGCTTCCCAGTCCCTGTCCCGCGCCCGTGACGAGGATGACGCGTTCCTTCAGCATGTTTGCGGCGGGTTGGTAGGCGGGGGGCAGGGTGATGGCAGGTTGGGTCATGATGGGGTCGTGGACAAGTATCGTGAAACGTGGTCGGCAGCGGAAATTCCGCTGCGTATGGCGCCTTCAATCGTGGCCGGATAATCGCCGGCCGTATAGTCTCCCGCCAGGAAGATGCCGGGCGTCGCCGTCAGGCAGCCGGGGCGCTTCGTGTGGATGGACGGGGTACAGGCAAAGGTGGCGAATTTTTCGATGATGACCTTGTGCCAGGCGAGCGCGGGCAGCGGGCCGGTATGCCGGCCCAGTTCATCCAGTACTCGCGCCGCCAGCGCATCCTGCGACAAGTCTTCATGCGCTCCCGATGCCGAAATGACCGCGGCAATCAGGCCGTCTGGCCGTGAAGACGCAACGGCGTCCGCCGCCAGTTGCCGCCGATCGAAGAACCACTGTGCCATTCCCCCGACTTGCCCGAACATCGGCAGCGGCAGGCGCACCTGCTGCTCGAACTTCAGGTAGATCGTCACGATAGGTTCATAACTGAACGCCGGGAGGACCGCGCAATCCGCGGGGAGCGAGAACGACTCAAACTGGTGGGGGCCAATCGCCACGATCACGGCGTTGAACGTACTTCCACCAGCCTCGGTGGCGAGCTGAAATTTACCGTTGTCCACCACCACACTCTTGATCCGCTGGCCGCGATGGACGCAGCCGCCGCGCGCGGCGACCCAGTCAGCGGCAGCATCCGGGAATAGGCCGGAAAGATCGCGACGCGGCAGGATGAGGTCGCTGGCGGCACGGTCGGATGCCAGCGTGTCGCGAAGCACGTTGGCGAACACCTGGGCCGACGCGGTATCCATCGGCGTATTGAGCGCGGAAACGGTCAGTGGTTGCCACAGGTAACGGATGAGTTTGTCCGGTTGATGGTGCGCCGCCAGCAACGACGCAACCGTTTCCGTTGCACCGACCCGGAAGTTCGACCTCTTCAGCGATTGCATGAAGCCAATGGCCGCCAGCCGGTCCGATAGTGCAAGCCCTTTTGCGGTCAGCAGTGCCCAGGCCAGATGGAGAGGCGCGATCCATCGTGGCGCCCGCAGGGAGAAATCCGGCGGCATGGCCAGCGTGAGGGGAATTCTCGATACCGATTCGACCGGCACGCCTACCCGCGCCATCAGCTTCTGCATCTCGGAATACGCACCGGAAAGAATATGTTGGCCGTTATCGATGGTCTCACCGCGATACTCGACGCGGCGAGCACGCCCCCCAAGCACTTTCCCCGCTTCAAACACCGTCACGCCGATACCGCTGCCGGCAAGTGCGACAGCCGCGGCCATCCCGGCGTATCCGCCACCGATCACGGCGACCCCGGCGGCACGCCCATCGGCGCCAACGGTCACGAGGTCACCCAGGTGCGCCAGGCAATCCACAATTTGCGCAACGGGGTGAGTGAGGTGCGCTGATTCAAGACCTTGAAGCCGTCGCGTTCGATTTCGCCGAGCAGCGTCCGGTAAATGGCGGACATGATCAGACCGGGCCGCTGCGGACGGCGATCTTCCGGCAAGAGTGCACGGAACGCGGCATCATAGAAGGCATTCGCGCGCGCCGACTGAAACGCCATCAGCTGTACAAAATTCACCGTGTGACGCCCGCGAAAGATGTCGTCCGGCGTGACCCCGAATCGCTGCAGATCCTCGGCCGGCAGGTAAATCCGGTCGCGGCGCGCATCCTCGCCGACATCGCGGATGATGTTGGTCAATTGAAATGCGAGGCCCAGATTTTCCGCGTATTCCATGGTCTGCGGCCGCGAAAACCCGAAAATGCTTGCGGACAGTTGCCCGACGACGCCGGCGACGCGATGGCAATACAACTGCAGTGATTCGAAATCGTTGTACCGATGCCGCGTCAAGTCCATTTCCATGCCGTCGATAATCTCGCTGAGGCGGCCCTGATCGATGCCAAATGAACGGATCGCCGGCTGCAACGCCCGGGTTACCGGATGGTTTGGGTGCCCCGCGTACAGATTGGCGAGCTCCGCGCGCCACCAGCCCAGTTTCGCGCGCGCCACGTTGATGTCGGCAACTTCATCGGCAATATCATCGACCTCACGGCAAAACGCATAAAGCGCCGTGATCGCGCGCCGGCGGTCAGGCGCCAGGAAGCGGAAGCTATAGTAAAAACTTGAGCCGCTCCTGGCCGCTTTGTTTTGGCAGTATTCGTCCGGGGTCATGGCACGTTGCATCCGCCAAAACAAAGCGTGCGAGCGAAGCGCGCCGGGCTTTGCGCAGGTTGGTTTGTCCGGCAGTATTCGTCTGGGGTCATGGCACGTTGCGTCCGCCAAAACAAAGCGTGCGAGCGAAGCGCGCCGGGCTTTGCGCAGGTGGGTTTGTCCGGCAGTATTCGTCTGGGGTCATGGCACGTTGCATTTGCCAAGGCGATGGCTGCAGGCGGCGTTAAATTTGATTGTTTGTTCCACGGATATCGTCTGGTGTTATTGAGAAAGCAGCGCGCCCGGCGAAATTCTCAGCCAGTCCCATTTACGGAGTCGTGGCCGGTGTCGAAAAACATCCCCATGCGCTGCATCAATTTTATCCAGAATCGCCGCGCCGCCGGCGATGATCAGGCGCAACTCAGCACCCATTCGCCCCGGCAGGATTCGGCCGAGCGGTCGTCCCGAATTCAACAACACGCGTGCGCGTTCGCACTGGAAAGCCATCATTCGGCGCCAGGCATCGCTGTCGCGTTGCGCCGCGATATCCCGCGTGTCCAGGCCAAAGCGTGCCAGTTCATCCAGCGGCAGATAAACGCGACCATCGACGTTCTTCCGCCAATCCACGGCCACATCCTGCCAGTGGTTAATAAGTTGCAGTGCCGAACAGATCGAATCGCTCCACGCCAGGTTCTGCGGCGTCGCAAGGCGAAACAGATGCAGAAGCAGCCGGCCGATGGGGTCCGCCGAACGCCGGCAATAGTCCATCAGCTCGGCAAAGTCCCCGTAACGGGTCTTGGTCACATCCTGGGTGAACGCGTCGAGCAGGTCGCGAAACAACTGTAAAGGCAAACCGTTTTCGCGGATAACGGTCGCGAGTTGCACAAAAAGCGGATGGGTTGACGCAGCATTGCCGGCGATCAGGTCGAGTTCACGTTGATAACCCCCAAGCAACGCAAGACGCTCAGACATTTCCAGGCTGCCCTCGTCGGCGAAATCGTCGGCGGATCGCGCAAACGCATATATGATTTCTATGGGCTGTCGAAGATGCCGCGGCAGAAGCCAGGACGCTACCGGGAAGTTCTCGTAGTGATCGACAGGCACGTGCGGAAGAAGTTGAACATGTTGGAGAATTATATTTGTAAAACAAGCACTTTCGCGCAGCGTGCGGCAACAAAAAAGCCCGTTCCGGCGCGCGGATGCAGGCCGTTTGCGGTAAAATGCGCGCGTTCATGTTGCAATAAAGCAGTTCGCAAATCTGGGCGAAAGTGGCGGAATTGGTAGACGCACTGGATTTAGGTTCCAGCGCCTCACGGCGTGGG
>JBDTSU010000082.1:0-12185 GCA_039930965.1 Betaproteobacteria bacterium | reverse complement strand
TCTAACACCTTTGCACTGGAAGCGCGATATGGCCGCGCCCTCAAGGGCGGACTCTCCACATTCAACCAGTACTCACTGGGCGGATTCCTGAATCTGTCGGCTTATCGTCCCGGCGAACTGCTGGGACAGGCGGTTGGGTTTGGGCGGCTGTCGTATTACCGGCGTCTCGGCCAGTTCAGCAATCCGTTCGGCCGGAGCATGTACGCGGGACTGTCCGCCGAATTCGCGCGCATTTCCGATGTTTCCGACCAGCTCGGCAATGCCGAAACCCGGAATTCCTTTGGCGCCTTTGTCGGCATCGATACACTGATCGGGCCGCTGTATCTCGGTTACGGGCGCGCGCGCGAACGCACCAGCATCTTCTATCTCTTCCTCGGCCAGCCCTGACAGGGGCCGGCACCCGCCTGGCCCGACCAATATGATCGAACCGCAGGCTGCGCGGCCGGATAATTCGCTGGCCTTGGCAATAGGACCTGCACTACAATCGCGCAACCCCCGCCGGATGCGCCCATGCTGAACGTCTTTGTCCTCAACAATCGCCGCCTGAACCAGTTGCACGTCGAGTCGCTCGACGATCTGCGCAATTCGGAGCCCATCTGGATCGACCTGGTCTCACCCACCGACACCGAACGTGAGTGGATCAAGACCATGTTCGATCTCGATCTGCCGACGCTGGAGGACATGCAGGACCTCGAAACGAGCGCGCGTTTTTTCGAAGGCGAAAACGGCGAGCTGCATTTACGCTCCGATTTCCTTCTGGAACTGAATGAGGATGACTCGCGCAATGTGCCCGTCGCCTTCATCCTGAAAAACAATTCGCTGCTGTCGCTGCACCTCGAGGACCTGCCGGTCTTCCGCCTGGTGCGCATGCGCGCGCGCACGCGTCCCGGCTACATCGAGGACGCGCGCGAAGTACTGCTCGACCTGTACGCCACCGACGCCGAATATTCCGCCGATGCGCTGGAGGGGGTTTACGCCGAACTGGAAAAAATCAGCCAGAGCGTGCTGACCACCCGCATGACCGACGTCGAGGCTGCCAACGTGCTGGCGCGCGTGGCCAACGAGGAAGACCTGAACGGCCGCATCCGCCGCAACGTCATGGACACGCGCCGGGCGGTATCGTTTCTCATGCGCCAGAAACTGCTGGAAGCCGACCAGGCCGAGGAAGCGCGGCAGATCCTGCGCGATATCGAATCGCTCGACGGCCATACCGCGTTCCTGTTCGACAAGATCAACTTCCTGATGGACGCCACGGTCGGTTTCATCAACATCAACCAGAACAAGATCATCAAGATTTTCTCGGTGGCGTCGGTGGCGCTGCTGCCGCCCACGCTGATCGCCAGCGTTTACGGCATGAACTTCAAGGGCTGGTTTCCCGAACTCGAGTGGGCGTACGGCTATCCCTTCGCGCTTGGCATGATGGTGATATCGGTGGCGGTGCCCTTCGCCTATTTCAAGCGCAAGGGCTGGCTCGATTGACGCAGATATTCGGCAGGTATTTCCGGCAGGTGCCGAATGGGTGAATCCGGGATGCGCGCGACAAGCAGGCTAATTGATTCATTGCGGCAACCACCAAGAAACAATTCAACGATCGTCTAATTCAAGACCGACCCCGATCGAGTCTTGACCGCGGACAGGTCCAGCGAGGTGATGCTGCCCGATGCATCGATGTCAAGCCTGAAATTGGCCGAATTGACCGTTTGCCCGACCTGCGCCTTCACGCCGCTAATGTCGGCAGCATTGACCGACCTCGTATTGTTCACATTACCCACCATAAACCCTACGGCGGCAACGGCATTGATCGAACCATTGACGCCGGTAAGCGTCACCTGTAAACGCTGATTGTCCGGTACGCCGGAGAGCGTCACCACCACATCATTTCCGGATGCCAGGGCCGACGAGTTGCCCACGGACATTGAATTGCCATCCACGGCGGCAACGGTGCCGGGGTTCGCAATGGTATTGTTGAATTGGAACACCAGTTTATGCGCGGCGCCGGGCGACCGCGGTTCGACCGTGACCGCGCCGCCCAGCGTTTGCGCAAGATCGATGCTCAACGCGAAATCGCCTGCGGATCCGTGTGCCTTAGTCGATTTCACGCCGAATAGCGCGAGTGGCGGATTCGCCAGCGGCGTGACTCCCGCGGCGACCGAAGCCGGACCCACGCCGAATGCGTTCGTGG
Source organism: Betaproteobacteria bacterium (assembly GCA_039930965.1). GTDB lineage: Bacteria > Pseudomonadota > Gammaproteobacteria > Burkholderiales > Usitatibacteraceae > UKL13-2. The sequence goes on along the minus strand of JBDTSU010000082.1, from coordinate 10,003 downwards.
CGGTAACGCTGCACGCGTAGGTCACATTATTCGATAATCCGCTGACAAGTATGGGCGAGACGGTTCCCCCAGCCGTGACGTTGCCCGGCTGGCAGGTGACGGTAAAGCCGCTGACAGGGGAATCGCTGGCAGCGGGTGGCGTGAAACTCACCAATGCCACGCCATTGCCCGCGACCGCCGTCACGTTGACAGGCGCGCGAGGTGCCTGACTCAACTTGATTATCAAAATGGCAGAAGGCATTCCGCCCGTTAGCGCATTGCCCGCCACGATGACATTTCGGCTGGCATCCAGAATCATCGCCGGACTGCCGGTTGCCCCGCCGCCGGCGGTCGGACTGGTGAGACGCCAGCGCTCATTGCCGTCGGCGCCAAACTTGATCGTCAAATAACCCGCGCCAGGGTCGGCCGTGTTGCGCCCCGTTGCATAAATGCTCCCATCAATATCCACCGCAACCGAATAAACGACATCGTTGCCATTTACGGTACCACTCATCGTGCCGCGCCATTTTTCGGCGCCGCCCGAGTCATAGCTGACAATCAGCCCGCCCGTCCCGCCGACAGCAACCGTGCCATCGCTACCCACGGCGATCGAGTAGGAACGAAAGGTGTCAGTGACATGCCATTGTTCGACGCCGCCCAGGTCGTATTTGACGATCGAATCGCCCGCCACGTAAACGTTGCCCGCCGCGTCGATTGCCAATGCATAAGGCTGCTGGGGTTGGCTGCCGCTGCCGTACAACGAATTCCGCCATTGCTCGGTGCCGGCTGCGTTATATTTGATCGTGAGGTATCCATCGTTGACCCCATCGGAACTGCGTCCGGCAACAACGATATTCAGGGCGGCATCGACTGCCATCGCCACGGGAATGTCGGCGCCATTCGCCGCACCATTGGCAACCCGGCTCCACTGCTCGAAGCCATTTGAGTTGTACTTGATTGTGAAAAAATCCGCGCCGGCAGACGCATAGCCGCCAACGATCACGTCGCCGGCTCCATCGACCGCGACCGCCCGCGCCGAATTGAACGAATTCGCCACATGACCCGGTTGTCTGCGCCACATTTCCGCGCCCGCAGCATCGTACTTGACCGTCATGAAATCGCTATAGCCCCCCGCAAAGCTGTCACCGGCGACATAGACATTGCCACTGCCGTCCGCGGCGATGGCATACGCGCGATCAACACCCCCTGACGGGCCATTGAGCCGCGCGCGCCACTGCTCGACACCATTGCTGCCGATCTTCGCGGTGATGAAGTCGGCATTGGCGGCAAGTCCGCTCTGGCCGGTCACGTAGACATTTCCGGCGCTGTCTGCCACCACCGCATTGATACCGGGCAAGTCCGATGCCAGCACGGTGGCGAGACCGGTGTTTTCGCCTTCGTCCGCGCGCCAGAGCACCAAGCCGTTACCGTCGAGTTTCACGACAAGAAAATCATTGTCGAGGCCATTGCTACGATAGCCTGCAACGATGACATTGCCGACGCCATCGATCCGCAACGACGTCAAGGCCGCACTGTTTGTACTTCCGACACCGTCAATGAAGCTTCGCCACAACTCTGTTCCGGCGGGACTGTATTTGACGACGATAAGTTCATTGCTGCCTGCGTTGTCGGCAAACCCCGTCGTATAAATGTTCCCAGCAGCATCAAACGAGAGCGAGGTGTACACGTCTACGCTGGTGCCCGACCCGTTCAGCGCCGACCGCCATTGCTCCACGCCACCCGCGTTGTAATTGACAGTCAGGTGCGCCGGATTGGTCACACTGACATTGCCGCTTTTGTCCTGCTGGCTGCCATTCACAATCACATTGCCCGCGGCGTCAACCGCAATGGCATATGCCGCACGCGCCACCGTCAAATTCGCGGGAACGAGGGGCGTTATCGGCGTTACTGTCTGCCACTGCGGACTTCCTCCTCCTGCGTACTTGACAGTTAGAAACTGATTGACGTTGTTGGTTATGTTGAAGCTCTGGCCGGTTACATATACGTTGTCGCTGGCGTCGCAGGCCATTGCATAGGCGACATCGCTGCCGCTGGTGGAACCATTCAGTGTGCGCCGCCACAATTCCACCGGGCCACTCACTACCTGGTACTTGACCGTGACGTAGTCGTAATTCTGCGGCTGCGCGCCATTGAGGCTGTATCCCGTGACGACGGCATTGCCGGTGGCGTCCAGGCAAAGCGCGACCGCCTGGTCCCTGCTGTTACCGGGACCGTTCATCGAAATGCGCCATTGTTCGGTACCTGCCGTGCTGTACTTCACGGTGACATAGTCGAAGTTGTTGCTGCCGACAAAGCTGGCACCCGTCACAATCACCGTACCGGCGGCATCGACGGCTATCGCGTAGGCAAAGTCGTCACCTTGTGCGGCGCCATCCATGACGGCCCGCCATTGTTCGACCCCGTTGCTGTCGTATTTCACTGTCAGGTAGTCGGATTGCCCGTTGGACTGACTGCTCCCGGTCACCAACACGTCTCCGCCGGGACCGAGTGCGATGGCATAGGCAAGGTCGTCGCCGTTGCCCGTGCCGTTGGTAGTGATGCGCCACAGGATCGCGCCTGCCGGACTGTATTTGACGGTCAGAAAATCGGAATTGAGCCCGTTGAAGGTGCTGCCCGTGACATAGATATTGCCGGCTGTGTCGACAGCCATGGCGTTCTTGCCCAGAATAGGGTCGCCCGAACCGGTCAACGAGTTGGCGTTACCGTGACCATAGACCTGCGTGCTGTACACGAGCGCGGGCACCTGGGCAGGCGCGATACCAGCGCAGGCCCAGTAAAGCAACAGCGCGCACACGCCACGCGTGGCGTCGCACGTTCTCCTTTTCCAATGCGCCATCGTTGGACTATTCTCTTGCCGCCTACAGGCGAATCACGGTTTTTTTAATGCCCCCAAATCGATCGCGCGACAGTCCGATCGAACCAATCGGCCGAACATGATGCGAGCCGCCGGATGTTGCACTATTTTCCCATTGTTCGGGTGTCAAACTCGACTGGCCCGTTGCTAACATGCCGATCAACAGACTGGATTTATCAAACAGTACCCCGGAAGCCACAAGCACTGTAGCGGATCTCCAGCCATTTTCCACCCCGGTACCGCGCCAGTGCTTGACTATTTCAATTTTTCGCTACGGACAAGCTGAGCAGTTAAGAAAGTTTGCCCGATAATATTTGAGCTCCTCGATACTTTCGTAAATATCCGCCAGCGCCTCGTGCTTGCCATGTTTTTTCATGCCGGACATGATTTCCGGCTTCCAGCGCTTCGCCAGTTCCTTCAGCGTGGACACATCGAGATTGCGGTAGTGGAAGTACGCCTCGAGAGCCGGCATGCCGCGCGCCATGAAACGCCGGTCCTGGCAGATCGAGTTGCCGCACATGGGTGAGGTGCCGGCGGGGACGAATTCTTTCAGGAATTCGATCATTTGCGCCTGCACTTCGGCCTCGGCCAGCGTCGAGGCCTTCACCTTGTCGATGAGTCCGGATTTCTTGTGGGTGGATTTGTTCCACGCGTCCATCGCGTCGAGCACCGCATCGGGTTGATGCAGCACCAGCACCGGCCCTTCGGCAACAGTGTTGAGATTGGCGTCAGTCACGACGATGGCCACTTCGATGATACGGTCGGATTCCGGCACCAGGCCGGTCATTTCCATATCGATCCAGATGAGATTGTTTTGGTCTTGTGCCATGGTATTTCGCAAATGCACCTTAAAATAGGATATTGACGTATCCCGGTGGCCCGTCTTGCCGGCCCGCCGGCGCCGGCCCGGGAATCGGTGACTCCCGGCATTTTCTCATGATTCAACGAGTTAACTCGGCATGACCGCAGCCCAATTCACGCTCATTTTCCTGGTATTTCTCGCCATCAGCTTTGGCAGCGGCGTTTTCCTGACGCGGCGCCATGTGGCGCACGTGCGCGCCCATCGCGGGGCGGTGCCCGCCGAATTCAGCGACGCCATCACGCTTGAGGCGCACCAGAAGGCAGCCGATTACACGATCGCGCGTAACCATGTCGGCCTGATCGAGAGCGCGGTGGATGTGTTGCTGTTGCTGGCGCTCACGCTGGGCGGCGGCCTGGCGCTTGTCCACGCCCTTGCCGCCGGCTACTTTTCGGGGCCCTACCAGTTGGGACTGGCCACGTTTGCCGGACTGGCGCTCGTGTCCGCCATCATCTCCATCCCGTTTGACCTGTATCGCACCTTCGTGATCGAGGCGCGCTTCGGCTTCAACAAGACCACCTGGAAACTCTACCTGCTCGACGCGCTGAAGGGCCTGCTGCTGGCAGTGGTCATCGGCGTGCCGCTGCTGCTGATCGTTTTCTGGCTGATGGAAAGGATGGGCGCCCTGTGGTGGCTGTACGTATGGCTGGTGTGGCTGGCATTCAGCCTGGCGATGCTCGCCATCTACCCGAACTTCATCGCGCCCCTGTTCAACAAATTCAATCCGCTCGCCGACGTTTCACTGAAGGAACGCATCGAATCACTGCTGGCACGCTGCGGATTCACTTCCAGCGGCCTGTTCGTGATGGATGGCTCGCGGCGCTCCAGCCACGGCAACGCCTACTTCACGGGCTTCGGCAAGACCAAGCGCATCGTGTTTTTCGATACCCTCATCGAGCGCCTGACGCCGCCGGAAATTGAGGCCGTGCTGGCGCACGAACTTGGTCATTTCAAGCGCAAACACATCGTCAAGATGATTGCCGGCCAGTTTGCGCTGACATTCGTGATCCTTGCGCTATTGGGCTGGATTATCGACAAACCCTGGTTCTACGAGGGACTGGGCTTTTCGCTCAATGGCGCCGCGTCGCATGTGGCACCGCATGTAGCACCGCATGTGGCACCGCACGTGGCAATATCGCTGCTGCTGTTTTTCCTGGCGCTGCCGGTATTCACGTTCTGGCTGACACCGCTGGCCAGCCTGATTTCACGAAAACATGAATTCGAGGCAGACGCCTATGCGGCCCAGCAGACCCGCGCCGGCGACCTGGTCACCGCGCTGGTCAAGCTTTACCGCGACAATGCCTCGACGTTGACGCCCGACCCCCTGCATTCCGCCGTTTATGATTCCCATCCACCGGCATCGATTCGCATCGCCCACTTGAAAACATTGGCGGTCTCTTGACCCTCGCGCCCGCCAGACTGGAGTTCCCATGACGCTATCCCAGATGAAATGTGTTCCCGGTGGGCAGGCAAAGGCCCTCTCCGAGGCAGCACTCGTTACCCACCTTGCCATGCTTCCCGACTGGTCACATGCCGGCAATATGCTGCGCAAAACGTTTGCCTTCAAGGACTATCACGAAACCATGGCGTTTGTGAATGCCACGGCCTGGATCTCGCACCGCGAGGACCACCACCCTGAACTGTCGGTGCACTACAACAAATGCAACGTGTCCTATTCCACCCATGATGCCGGCGGCATCACCCTCAACGATTTCATCTGCGCGGCCAAGCTTGACGCGCTGTTCGGTCGCTGATGAAGGCATTGGTCACCGGCGACTTCGGTCGCGAATATCTCGCCGAACTCGAGGACCGCACGCAACTGGTCTGCGTCCGCAAGGGCAAGAAACAGGACGTCGCCTGCGGGGACGAAGTTGAAGTCAGCATCACCAGCCCCGGCCACGCGCGCATCGACGAAATCCACGCCCGCCGCAACGTGCTGTTTCGCACCGATGCCTGGCGGCAGAAAACGCTTGCCGCCAACATCGACCAGGCCATCGTCATCGTCGCCCCCCGGCCCACGTTCAGCAAGACGTTTCTCTACATGTGCCTGGTAGCGTGCGATGCCGCCCAGATCGCGCCGCTGATCATGCTGAACAAGAAGGACCTGCCGGAATTCGAGCAGGCAAGAAAGAGCCTGGCGCACCTGGAGGAGATCGGCTACGACGTATTGCCGATGTCGGCCAAATTCGATATCGAGCCGCTGCGTGCGTACCTGCAGGGCAAGACCACCCTGCTGGTCGGCCAGTCCGGCATGGGCAAATCGCGCACCGTCAATAACCTGGTGATGCGCGACGTCGCCAAGGAAGGCGATATCTCGGAGGCGCTCGATTCGGGCAAGCACACCACCACGTACACGCGGCTTTATCACCTCGATGAGGAATCAAGCATCATGGATTCGCCGGGTCTGCAATCGTTCGGCTTGTTCCACCTGAACGACGACGACATCGCCTTTGCCATGCCGGAATTCCGGCCCTATATCGGCACCTGCAAATTCAATAACTGCCTGCATTTGACCGAACCGGGCTGCGCGGTGATCAAGGCCGCCGAACAGAAGAAAATATATCCGCCGCGCATGGCGTTCTACCAGGCACTGATCGAGCAGTTGCAGGAACTGCGCGAATCGCATCCGGACTGGAAGAAATAGGCGCCCGCCTGGCAGGTTTGATCATGGTATGTATTGCGGCAATTCCGCCGTCAAGCGCTTTACGGTTCGCACCAGGGGAATATCCATTCTCCCCCGGCTTCACGTTTCAAAAGCAGGTGATACAACCGGTGACGCCTGCCTGACATCTCCTGACACCACGCTGTCAGGAGCCCTCCGCGACAATTCCATTCGTGCACTTGCACCCACTTCTCAACGGAGCCCCGAATGGAAAATACCCAGCACGCCATCACCTGGTTTGAATTGCCCTCAGTCGATTTCAAGCGCGCGGTCGGTTTCTACGATGCCATCCTCGATACCCGCCTCAAGGTCGAAAAATTCGGCCCCGACGCGACCGACATGGCGGTATTTCCCGCCAGTATGGACGGCACCGCGGGTTGCGTCATCCACGACGCGCGTTATCGCCCGCATGCCGACGGGGCGGTGGTCTACCTGAATTGCGCGCCGTCGATCGATCGTGTGCTCGCGCGCGTCGAAAAGTCCGGCGGCACCGTGCTCACCGGCAAGACCGCGTTGCCACCCGGGATGGGATTCTTTGCCCACATTGGCGACACCGAGGGCAATCGCGTCGGGCTGCATGCGTTAGCATAGTCGCCACATAATCGGGAGATGGTCATGTTCCAGGGATTGCGCACGGTGATTTATCACGTCAACGACCTCGCCAGCGCCACCGCGTGGTACACGCAAGTGGCGGGCCATCCCCCGTACTTCAACGAACCCTTTTATGTCGGCTTCGACGTGGGAGGGTATGAACTCGGCCTCTTGCCCGACGCACAGGACAAAAATGCGGGTGTCGCCACTTACTGGGGCACGCCGGACATCGAGGCCGAACACGCGCGTCTCATTGCGCTCGGCGCCCAACCCAATGAGGAGATCAACGATGTGGGCGACGGTATTCGCGTGGCCTCGGTACGCGACCCCTTCGGCAACGTCGTCGGGATCATCGAGAATCCGCATTTCAAGGCCGGCCAGAGTGGTTGACATCGCGGCTGACATGCCAATGCGCGCAAAACGCAACAAGTCCGAGCTGGAAATCATTCCCAGCGTCGGCCCGAGCATCGCGGATGACCTCATCAGCATGGGGATCACCCGGGTGGCGCAGTTGAAAGGCCGCAGCCCCGAGGCGCTCTACCGGAAACTCTGCGAGCTGACCGGCGAACGGCAGGATCCGTGCGTGCTCTACACGTTCCGCTGCGCGGTGTATTACGCCTCGAACGCGAAGCATGATCCGGAAAAACTGAAGTGGTGGAACTGGAAGAACCTGTCCAGTGACCACGCCCGCGGTGGCGGATAGATGCGGCGGGCCGACCGCCTGTTTGAAATCGTCCAGATCGTTCGTGGACGGCGGCTCACGACCGCCCGCTATCTCGCCGAGCGCCTCGGCGTTTCCGACCGCACGATTTATCGTGACGTCCAGGACCTGTCGCTGTCGGGCGTACCAATCATGGGCGAGGCCGGCGTCGGCTACGCACTGAAAAAAGGTTTCGACCTTCCGCCGCTGATGTTCGATTACGATGAAGTCGAAGCCCTGCTGATCGGCGCGCGCATGGTCAGCGCCCATGGCGGAAAGGCACTCGCGAAAAGTGCCGGTTGCGCCATGGAAAAGATCGCGGCGGTGCTGCCGGACAATCGCCGCGCGGCGCTCGAGACGACACAGGTTTATGTCCCGGACTTCCATGTCGACCGCAACGTGGCGGGGCGCTTCGAGCAACTGCGCCAGGCCATCAAGGCGCGCCAGTTCGTGCATATCGACTATGTCACCGAGGACCAGCGCCCATCGCAGCGCGAAATCCGCCCGGTGGCCCTGCATTTCTGGGGAGAACGCTGGACGCTGGCGGCGTGGTGCGAACTGCGCCAGGCTTTTCGCATGTTCCGGCTCGACCGCATGCGCACGCTGGCGGTGCGCGACAAGATCTTCCGCGATGAGCCCGGCAAGACCATCGCCGACTTCCTGCGGCAGGTCGGTGGCGAGGAAAGCTGACAGCGTTACGGTACCCCGCGTAAACAGGCCAAACCCCGCCACCAGCGCCGACTTCCAGCGCTTTTTGCCCCAGAAGGCGCGCCAGTGCTTGTCTTTCAAACGGCGCGCACGCGTATTTACGGGTCTTCCCCGGTTTGCGTTTTGTGTGCATGCCGCTATAATCCGCCTCCTTTCCGCCGGCTCTGCCGCATTCTTTGGCCTATTTCTTCATGTCCACGAACGACTATTGCGCCATCGATTTCGGCACGTCCAATTCCGCCATTGTCATTCCCGGCGGGGAGCGTATGACCATGGTGGAACTGGAGCCGGGCTTTCGCACCATGCCCACGGCCGTGTTCTACAACGCGGAAGACGAAACACGCTGTTTCGGTCGCGAGGCGGTGGCCGCGTACGTGGATGGATTCGACGGCCGGCTGATGCGCTCGATGAAGAGCATCCTCGGCTCCGACCTGATGGACCAGGCCACCGAAATCGGCCACGGCATCAGCATCCGGTATCTGGACGTCGTGATCGGTTACCTCAGGCACCTGAAGCGCGTGGCCGAACACCGGCATGGCGCCACGTTGCGGCGCGTCGTCATCGGCCGGCCGGTGTGGTTCGTCGACGGCGATACCGAACGCGATGCCAGGGCGCAGGCCTCGCTCGAGGCCGCCGCCCGGGCCGCCGGATTCGCCGACGTGGCGTTCCAGCTTGAACCGATCGCCGCCGCGCTTGATTACGAGTCGACGATCGATGGCGAGCAAATCGTGCTGGTGGCCGACATCGGCGGCGGCACCTCGGATTTCTCGCTGGTGCGCGTGGGCGCGGCGCGCCACGCACGCGTCGAGCGCCACGGCGACGTGCTGGCCAATCACGGCATTCACGTCGCCGGCACCGATTTCGACCAGTCGGTCAACCTGGCCGCGATCATGCCGGAACTGGGCTACGGGTCGACCGGACCGGGCGGGCGGCGCGTGCCGGGAAAGGTTTACTTCGATCTCGCTACCTGGCATCTCATCAACACGGTGTATGCGCACAATCGCGTCATCGAGCTGCGCGAGATGATCAGCATGTACGTCGACCTGGCGCGCTACCAGCGCCTGATGACGGCCGTGTCGAAACGGCTGGGGCACCATCTGGCCGCTCTCGCCGAGCAGGCGAAAATCGATGTCGCCCTGCATGGCCGCGCGGCCATTGTGCTCGGCGCGCTGGAAGCCGGGCTAAAGGTGGAGTTCGCCGAATCCGGGCAGGCCGCGGCGCTGGAACAAAAGGTCATGCGAATTGCCGACGCCGCCATGGAAACGCTGCGCCAGGCGAACCTGGATGCCGAACGGGTGAGTGCGGTTTATTTTACCGGCGGCTCGACCGGGCTGGGCTTTCTCACCGCGCGAATTGCCGCTTTGTTTCCGCGCGCGCAGCCGGTGACGGGAGACCGGTTTTCGAGCGTGGCGAGCGGACTGGGAATCTATGCGAGGCGCCGCTTCGCCTGACCCGGGAGCTGGTTTGCCCGGAACTTGCCTGTACCTCGTATCGCCGATGATCGCCGGGTGGCGCGGCGGAATCAACGGCTGACATTGCGCCCCACTATTTCTGTACGCCGACTTCCTTCATCGCTTCCAGCTTGCCGAGGTCGAGGCTGGCCACCGCGGACTTTAGTGTATTCAGGTC
>JBDTSU010000081.1:0-12189 GCA_039930965.1 Betaproteobacteria bacterium | reverse complement strand
ACCTTGCCGAGGTGTTCGAGTTTCTTCTGCAGCGGCGTGTCCTCGGACTCGAATGACTGGATCATCTCGGCGATGAGGCCGATCTGGGTGTTCATGCCGGTCCCGGTCACGATCCCCCTGCCGCGCCCGTAGGTGATCAGGGTGCCCATAAAGGCGGTGTTCCTGCGGTCGCCGAGCGGGATATCCTGGTCGAGCACCACGCTGGCGGCCTTCTCGACCGGCACCGATTCGCCGGTCAGTGATGCTTCCTCGATCTTCAGGTTGACGCTCTCGACCAGCCGCAAGTCCGCCGGAACGTAGTTGCCCGCCTCCAGCAGGACGATATCGCCGCCGACGATCTCGCGGCCGGCGATGGTCGATTGCCGGCCGTCACGGATGACCTGCGCATTCGGGGCGGCCATTTTCTTGAGTGCCGCGAGGGCCTGTTCGGCCTTGGATTCCTGGATGACACCGACCACCGCATTCAGCACGACGATGAACATGATGGCGATGGAATCGACATACTCGCCGAGCGCCAGCGATACCATCGCGGCGATGATCAGGATGATGACGAGGTAGTTGTTGAACTGGTCCCGGAGCAAGGCAAGGAAACCCGGCCGGGGCCGCTCGGTGAGTTCATTGGCGCCGAACTTGTCAAGGCGCTCCTGGGCGTCTTGCGCGGTCAGGCCTCGCTCGAGGTGTGTCTGCAAGCCGCTGACGAGTTCCTCGATCGGCTTGCCGTGGGCATCTTTGTCTTGCATACCGGCCTCCTGGAAAGTGCGTGGTGTGCCAACCCAAATGTGCGGCGCGGACCACGTGAAGTTTCTCGAATCAAGTCTGCGAGGCGGTATCGGCGAACACAATTTGAAGTTTGTGATGCCACCGATTACGAAACCTGAGTCCCGGCTTCGATTCGCAATGACGAGCATTACGATTGGTAATGTCCGGCAACCATGCGAGGCTTGAAGCCCTGTATCGGTTCTGCTATAAGTCAATCATGTGACCCGGCGAAAGCCGGGCACCCCTCCAAAGGGGAGTAGCTTCGGCGGTGGCAGCCGCCGTGATGCGATCGTCAATACGGGCTTCGGCTCCGGTCGCACCAGCATTGGTCGCACAATGCAAGCGAGACCTTTGCCCATCGGGTGAAGGTCGTGTATCGACAGCGGCTTTCATCCTGAGGTGAAGGCCGCTGTGCGTTTCAGGGCGCGGCGGTATGGCAGTCTTACCAGGAGAATCCGCCATGCTGCAATCGAATATCCGCCGATACCTCAGGCATGGAATGCTGCCCCAGCTGCGCGTTTTCGAGGCAAGCGCCAGGCTGGGCAGCCTTACCCGCGCCGCCGATGAACTGCACATTGCCCAGCCCACCGCATCGGTGCAGATCAAGAAACTCACCGAGACGATCGGCTTGCCGCTGTTTGATCACATCGGCAATCGCGTGTACCTCACCGACGCCGGCCAGCGCGTTTACGCGGGCTGCCAGGATGTGTTTCGGGCGCTGTCCACGCTCGAGGAAACCCTGAACGGCCTGCGCGCCATGGAAAGCGGGCACCTGCGGCTCGCGGTCTGTTCGACCGGAAAATATTTTGCCCCACGAATGCTCGGCGCATTTGTGCAGCGCTATCCCGGTGTCGAAGTTTCACTGGCCATTCACAATCGCAAGACCCTCATCGACCGGCTCGCGAACAATGAGGATGACCTGTACGTGTTCGCCTCGCCGCTGGAGCGGGACGATGTGGTGACACAGGCGCTGCTGCCGAATCCGCTGGTGGTTTTCGCGCGCGACGACCATCCCCTCGCCGGCACGCGGCGCATCAGTTTCGAGCGCATCGCCGCCGAGCCTATCCTTATGCGCGAAACCGGCTCCGGGGCCCGCCTGCTCGCGACCCGGCTGTTCGAGCAGCATGGCTTGGCGCCGCGGATCAGCATGGAACTCAGCGACGACGAGGCGATCAAGGAAGCCATTCTTGCCGGCATGGGGGTGGCGATCATGTCACGCTTCACGCTCGGCCTCGAACCCGAACCGTCGCGACTGATTTGCCTCGACGTCGAGGGATTTCCGCTGGAGAACCACTGGCACTTCGCCTATCCGGTCGGCAAGCAGTTGTCCGCCACCACGCGCGCCTTCATGGACTTTGCCCGCCTCGAAGCCAAGGGACTGGTCCTTCAAGGCATCGCGCACAGCCGCCGCTAGCCTGCATATTTCATGGGGACGCGCCGGGGCAGGTAGAATCGGTGCAGCGGCCCGTCGCACCGTTAGCGCGGTGGGCGCTCGCGGCGTACGCAGGAAATTGAACGGGAAAAAATGGGAATGCACCGTCGTGGAAGGTACTTATGGTCAACATCATGCCGTCCGCCGGCACTCGCGGATCGGCGCAGGTCATGAAGCGGACCAATATTTCCTCGGGAGCTCCCTGGGAGCCGGTCGTCGGCTATTCGCGCGCGGTGCGGATCGGCAATCACATCTGGGTATCCGGGACCACGGCGACTGACGATAGTGGCCATGTCGTGAGTGAGGGTGATGCCGCGGCACAGGCCCGCTATGCGCTGGAAAAAATCGCCGGCGCACTGAACGCAGCGGGCGCCTCGCTGGCCGACGTGGTGCGCACGCGCATGTTCGTGACGGACATTTCCCAGTGGGAAGCCGTGGGACGCGTCCACGGCGAGTTTTTCGGCGCCATTCGTCCGGCAGCCACCATGGTGGAAGTGAGACGCCTGATCGATCCGGGTCATCTGGTCGAAATCGAAGTCGATGCCTTTGTCGGCGAGTGACATGACGCAACATGTTTGAGCACGTCTCAAAACCGGTCCTGCCGCGCCGGCAATTCCTGCCGCGCCTGATGCGCGCGGTGATGCTGGGCGTGGGCATGATCGTGATATCGCTGGCCATTGGCATGGCCGGCTACCTTTATTTTTTCCCGAAGCTCGACGCGGCCGACGCCTTCGTCAACGCCGCCATGATTCTCTCCGGCATGGGGCCGCTGGCCATCCCCGACACCACTGGCGCGAAGATTTTTTCGGGTTGCTACGCGATCTATTCGGGATTGATGCTGGTGATGAGCGCAGGGGTGGTATTCGCGCCGCTGGTGCATCGGTTCCTGCACAAGCTGCATGCCGATGAGGACGATGTCCGGGAGCAGCGCAAGCGGGTGTCAAAGGACAAAGTCTAGGACTGGCGCGGCGTTCGGGGCATATTGTGCTGGAGAGCCGCATCAGTGCTTGAGTCTGGTTGTCGAAAACGTGTTTATATTGATGCTCGGGAAGCTCCCCTCTCTCCCGGCCTCTCTCCCGTGAACGGGAGAGAGGGAGGAGCAGGGGTTTCGCCCCGCGTGCGGGGCGCCTGCTCAAACGGCAGGTCCCGATAGGTAGATTTGTAGTTGATTTCGCATCGCCATCTGCGAAACTAATCATCGAAGTTGACGGCGGGCAACACGCCGAACAAGCGCAAAAAGACGCGTTGAGAACCACCTTTCTCGAACAAAATGGCTAGCGAGTTCTGCGATTCTGGAACGACGATGTTTTGCTTCGAACGGATACGGTGTTCGAGGCTATCTACAATGTGCTCATGACTACCGATTCCGCACCCTCTCATACTCACTCAACCACAAACGAACGATCCGGGATCGAGCGCGACGAATCCTTCATGCGCGAGGCCCTCGCCCTCGCGCAGCGCGCCCGCGAACTCGGCGAAGTGCCCGTCGGCGCGGTCGTCGTCAAGGACGGCGTGATCATCGGCCGCGGGTTCAACCAGCCGATCACCTCATCCGACCCGACCACGCACGCCGAGATTGTCGCGCTGCGCGAGGCCGCCGCATCGCTCAGGAACTACCGGCTGGTGGATTGCGAACTCTATGTCACGCTCGAGCCCTGCATGATGTGCGTGGGCGCGATGCTGCACGCGCGGCTGGCACGGGTGGTGTTCGGCGCGACCGATCCCAAGACCGGTGCCTGCGGCAGCGTCATCAACCTGCCGGCCGAGGACAAGCTCAATCACCACGCGACCTTCGTCGGCGGCGTGCTGGCCGCCGAGTGCGGTGAGGTGCTCAAGTCATTTTTTCGCGATAGACGCCGCTCAGGCTAGCGTTGAAAAACATGCCAGAATAGGTTGCGGTCACATGACCGGCACGATGCGATTCGGCCTGTGGCAAGGAGAGAGAGCATGCATCACCTAAGCGCACTGGACGCACTATTCCTGCAGCTCGAAACCGCGGAAGTGCCGGCGCACGTCGGCAGCGTGAGCCTGCTGAAAAAACCGCCAGGTCACCGTGGCAGTTTCTACCCGCATATTCGCAAGCACATCGAAAGCCGCCTGCACCTGGCGCCGTTGTTCTCGCGCCGGCTGGCATTCATGCCGCTCGACCTGGCCAGTCCCATTTGGCTGGGCGGCAGCGCGGTCAATCTCGATGATCACATCACTCGCGTGGTGTTGCCCAAGCCCGGCACGCCGGAACAGCTTGATGACGCGGTTGCAAAATTGCACGAGGGCATGATGGACCGCGACCGGCCGCTGTGGCAGTTCACCGTGATCGAGGGCCTGCAGGATGGCAATGTCGCGTTCTATTCCAGGATTCATCATGCCGCGCTCGACGGACAGGGCGGCGTGGCACTGGCGCACGCCATACTCGATACCAGCGCCCGGCCGCGCGCGGTCGAGCCGCCCGGCGGAAATGCAAAACACGCCAAGCCGCGCCTGCCGCCCACGACCGCGAAAATGCTCGGCGCCGCGTTTCGCCATACGGTGGCGCAGTACACGCGGATCGTCAAGGCGGTTCCCGATGCGCTGCGGATGGCTGGCGCGGCGGGTGCCGAGCTGTTGTCCTCGTCGCAGGCGAAACACGCCGGTGCGCCGTCGGAGCAGGGCACCGGCTTCGGCCACCTGGCCGATTTCAAGCCCGGCGAATCGTTGCAGAAAGTGGCCAGGACGCTGCTGAAGAAAATTCCCGGCGGCATTTCGCTCGGCCCGCGCACGTCACTGAATGTCGCCATCAGCGGCGAGCGCGCGTTTGCGGGCGTGGCATTGCCGCTGGCCGAGACCAAGGCGATCGCCAGTCATTTCGACACCAAGCTCAATGACATTGAGCTGGCCGTCTGCGCCGGTGCCTTGCGCCGATACTTCGCGGGTGACAAGGCGGCGCTGTCCAAGGCCATGATCGGTGGTGTTCCGGCCAGCCTGCGCATGCCCGGCGACAATTCGCAGAGCAACCAGGTGACGATGATGCTCATCAGCATGGCAACCAACATTGCCGATCCGCGCAAGCGGCTCGCCGCGATCGTCAAGGCCAGCACCAAGGCGAAGGGGCTCACTGGCAGCATGAAGAAGATGATCCCGGTGGATTTGCCCTCGCTGGGCATTCCCTGGCTGATGAGCGTGATCACGCCTTTGTATCGGACCGCGGTGGCGAGCAATCGCATCCCGGTGGTGGCCAACCTGGTGGTATCGAATGTTCCCGGGCCGCAAATGCCGCTGTATCTGGCGGGCGCGGAATTGATCACCTATTACCCGGTATCGATCGTCACCCATGGCCTCGCGCTCAACATTACCATCCAGAGTTATGCGGGCACGCTTTATTACGGCCTGATTGCCTGCAAGGAAGCCGTGCCGGATTTGCGTGAGTTTGCCGATCATCTGCGCGCCGCGCACCAGGAACTGGTGGCGCTTGCCCGGGAACCGCAAACGTCCGCGAAGAAGCGGCTTGCCGGCAAGCGCGCGCCCGCCAAGGTGGCAGGCAAACCGTCAGGCAAACCGGCGGGCGGGAAAACCGCCTCTGGAAGGCCGCCAGCCGGCAGGACCGCCGTCAAAAAAGCGGTGGTCACGCGCACTTCCGGCAAGCAGGCAGCGGGCGGGAAAACTCTACGGGAAAGAATTGCGACGACCCGATCGGCAACCGGGAAGCTGACCGCCGCCAAGGTGAAGGCGAAGAAAAAGCGTGCATAATTCCCGGAGGAAGCCCGCAGGCAGGAAACGCGCAAATGAGCGCGCAATTAAGGGCGAAAGCCCGCTGGGCAATGCGTTGGGAGAAGCAATGGAAAAAACCCTGGAGCAAATTTATGCGCTGCGCGCGCCCAGCGCGTTCTTGCTGGCGCTGGAAGGCCGCGCGCCGCTTGAGTTTGGCGCCACGCTCGCCGCCTGGCCATTCCTCAAGAACGCCCCGCAGGGTGACGGGCACGCGGTGATTGTTTTCCCGGGCCTCGGCGCGGGCGACATGACAACCATCCCGTTGCGCAATTTTCTGTCGGCGCAGGGCTACGAGACCTATGGATGGGATCTCGGGCTCAATTTCGGCCCGCGCGAAGGCGTACTCCAGAAGAGCATTGAACGCGTGCAGCAGATTCACCGGGACTCGGGGCGCAAGGTGAGCCTGATCGGCTGGAGCCTGGGTGGAATCTATGCGCGCGAATTCGCCAAGTCCCTGCCGGATCATGTGCGCGGTGTCATCACGCTCGGGACGCCGTTCGCAGGCGACCCCAAGGCGACCAACGCTTGGCGCCTTTACGAATTTGCCAGCGGTCACAAACTGGATGACCCCGACATGCTCGCGCATTTGAAGGAAGCGCCGCCGGTGCCGACCACCTCGATTTTCAGCCGTACCGATGGCGTGGTTTCGTGGCCGCTTTCCTATCAACGCGAATCGAAGCAAGCCGAGAATATCGAGGTCCTCGCCAGTCACATGGGTCTCGGCATGAATCCGATCGCACTGTATGCGGTGGCCGACCGGCTGGCGCAGGCCGAGGGCGCCTGGGCGAAATTCGATCGCAGCGGCTGGCGGCAGTGGTTCTTCCGCGATCACACCCGCGATACCGACCAGGTGTTCTGAAAAAGATATCGTGCCGGATATCCAGGCCAACGGCCTCACGTTTCACTACGAGTCGCGCGGCAACGAGGGCGACCCTGTCATTCTGTTGATCATGGGGCTCGGCGTGCAGATGATCCTGTGGCCCGATCCGTTGATTGACCTTCTCGTGCGGCATGGTTTCCGGGTGGTGCGTTTCGACAATCGAGACGTCGGCCTGTCCAGCCGGATGGATCACCTGCCGGTGCCCAATGTGCCGCTGCAGACACTCAAGTTCATGATGGGCCTGAAGGTCAAGGCACCCTATCGGATCGAACAAATGGCGGCCGACACCGCCGCGCTGATCGATGCCCTGGGCCTGGGCCGGCCGCATGTGGTAGGGGCCTCGATGGGCGGCATGATCGGCCAGAACCTGGCCGCGCACTACCCGGAAAAAGTTGCCAGCCTGACGTCGATCATGTCCTCCACCGGGCGTCGCAGTCTGCCCAAGCCCACCTGGGAAGCGCGCCGGGCCCTCCTGCAACCGCCGGCCAGACGCGGCGATACCGAGGCAGCGATCCATCGCATGATGCTGGTGTTTCGCGCCATCGGCAGCCGCACCTATCCGCCGGATCCGGCGCACATGCGCGAGGTGTGCGAGCGACATATCCTGCGCGCCCACTATCCGGCCGGCGCCGCGCGCCAGTTGCTCGCCATTGCCGCCAGCGGCGATCGCACCGCTGTCGTGCGACAGATCAAGGTGCCGACACTGGTGATCCACGGCGACGAGGATCCGCTGGTGCCGCTAGCCTGCGGCCTGGAGACGGCGCGGGCGATTCGCGACGGCGGTGGCCAGGCAACGATGTCAGTGGTCAAGGGCATGGGGCACGATTTTCCGCTGCCGCTGTTGCCCGCAATCGCGGAAGACATCGTGGCGCATTGTCGTCGCGATGGCCACAAGGGAACCTGATTTGGCGGTCGGCCGATGCTAAAATTGCAGGGTAAGTTTTCAGTGCAACTCCAGAATGAAGAGCCCCTCCTTGAATTCCCCTTTGTGCCCCTTCATTCACCTGCGCCTGCATACCGAATACTCGATCACCGATTCGATCGTTCGCGTTGACGATGCCGTCGGTCGCGCGCATGGCGAGCGCATGCCGGCGATGGCGATCACCGATCTCGGCAACCTGTTCGGCGCGGTCAAGTTTTTCCAGGCGGCGCGCGGCCGCGGCATCCAGCCGATCATCGGCTGCGACGTGTGGATCGAAAACGAAATCAATCGCGACCAGCCTTCGCGTCTGCTGCTGCTGTGCCGAGACCAGGACGGCTATCTCAACCTGTGCCAGTTGCTGACGCGCGCCTACCGGGAGAATACCTGGCGCGGACGGGCAGAACTGAATCGTGCCTGGCTGTCGCAACAAGCCGGAACAACGCGCGGGCTGATCGCCTTGTCCGGCGCGGCGCTGGGCGATGTCGGCCAGGCAATCCTGCAGGACGACCTGCCGCGCGCCCAAGTGCTTGCCGGGGCATGGGCGGCCGAATTCCCCGGTGCCTTCTACATCGAGTTGCACCGCGTCCGGCGCGACCGGGGTGATCGGGGCGAAATGGCCGACAACGGCGAGGCGCTGGTCGCGGCGTCATTGCGCGTCGCCGCGAAGCTCGATCTGCCGGTGGTTGCCACCCATCCGGTGCAGTTTATGGCGCCGGACGACTTCAAGGCGCATGAGGCGCGCGTATGCATCGCGCGCGGCGAAGTGCTCGGCGACAAGCGCCGCTCGCGCGATTTCACCGCCGACCAGTATTTCAAATCGGGCGACGAAATGCGCGCGCTGTTCGCCGACATTCCCGAAGCGCTGGAAAATGCCGTCGAAATCGCGAAGCGCTGTCATTTTGAATTTACCCTGGGCAAGCCGAGACTGCCGAATTTTCCGACGCCCAACGGCGAATCGATCGACGCGTATTTCTACGACGCGGCCCGGGCCGGGCTGGAGAAGCGGCTGGCCTTCCTGTATTCCGAATCGGCCAGGCGCGACGCGGAGCGTCCGCGCTACCTGTCCCGCCTCGAGTACGAAATCAAGACCATCGTCCACATGGGCTTTCCCGGGTACTTCCTGATCGTCGCCGACTTCATCAACTGGGCCAAGAACAACGGGGTCCCGGTCGGTCCGGGCCGCGGCTCGGGCGCGGGCTCGCTGGTTGCGTATTCGCTCGCCATTACCGATCTCGATCCGCTGCAGTACGACCTGATTTTCGAGCGGTTCCTCAATCCCGACCGGGTGTCGATGCCTGACTTCGATATCGACTTCTGCCAGGAAGGCCGCGACCGGGTCATCGATTACGTGAAGAAGAAATACGGCGCGGAGTCGGTATCGCAGATCGCCACGTTCGGCACGATGGCCGCCAAGGCGGTGATCCGCGATGTCGGTCGGGTGCTGGGCATGGGTTACAACTATGTCGACTCGATCGCCAAGCTGATACCCAACCAGCTCGGCATCACGCTTGCCGACGCGATGAAAGCCGAGCCGCAGTTCAACGAAAAACGCAGGAGCGAGGAAGAGGTCGATGAACTGCTGACGCTCGCCGTGAAGCTGGAAGGCATTGCCCGCAACGTCGGCATGCATGCCGGCGGCGTATTGATTGCGCCCGGGCCGCTGACCGATTTCACGCCGCTGTACGTGGCCGACGGCTCCGATTCGGTGGTCTCGCAATACGACAAGGACGACGTCGAAGCGGTGGGGCTCGTCAAGTTCGACTTCCTCGGGCTGACCACGCTGACCATCCTCGAAGAGGCCGAGCGCAACGTGCACCGGCTGAACGCCAACGCCGGCGACGACGCGTTTGACCTGGAGAAGGTGCCGTTGAACGATCCCAAGTCGTTCGAGATCTTCACCCGCGGCAATACCGTCGCCATTTTCCAGTTTGAATCGAAGGGCATGCGCGACATGCTGATTCGTGCCCGACCGGACCGGCTTGAAGACCTGATCGCGCTGAACGCGCTGTACCGGCCCGGTCCCATGGATTCGATTCCCGACTATTGCGACCGCAAGACCGGCAAGGCCAGGGTGGAATATCCGGACGCGAAGCTGGAGGCAATCCTCAAGCCCATCCTGGGCCCCACCTACGGCGTGATGGTGTACCAGGAGCAGGTGATGCAGATCGCGCGCGAAATCGGCGGCTATTCGCTGGGCGGCGCGGACTTGTTGCGGCGCGCGATGGGCAAGAAGAAACCCGAGGAAATGGCCCGGCACCGCGCCATATTCGGCGAAGGTGCCGCGAAGAACGATGTGTCGGCCGCCAACGCCAAGGCGCTTTACGATGCCATGGAAAAGTTCGCCGGCTACGGCTTCAACAAGTCGCACTCGGCGCCCTACGCCTATCTCGGTTACCTGACGGCCTACCTCAAGGCCAATCACGGCGCGGCGTTCATGGCTGCCAACTTGTCGTGCGTGATGGATTTCACGGACAAGGTTCAGCAGTTGTTCGAGGACGCAAAGGCCAACAAGCTCACGGTGCAGCCGCCAGACATCAACCGCGGCGCGTACCGGTTCATGCCGATCGACCGCAAGACGATCCAGTACGGTCTGGGCGCGGTCAAGGGTACCGGCCATGGCGCGATCGAAAACATTGTCTCCGCGCGCGCCGCCGGCGGGCCCTTCAGGGACCTGCTTGATTTTGTGCGACGGGTCGATCGCCACACCGTGAATCGCCGCGCCATGGAGGCGCTGATCCGCGCCGGCGCCTTCGACTCGATCGAGCCCAATCGCGCGGCATTGCTGACCTCGCTGCCGCAGGCCATCGAGCTTGCCGATAAAGCCGAGCGGGACAAGCAGCAGGTGAGCCTGTTCGGCGAGGCGACGCCCGAAGGCGGGCAGGTGCTGACGCTGGTCGCTGTCGCGCCGTGGAGTGATCGCGAACGCCTGAACAACGAGAAGCAATCGCTGGGTTTCTACTTTTCCGGCCATCCGTTCACCAGTTACGCGGCGGAAGTCCGCCAGTTCGCGAAGACCGAACTGAAGGATATCCAGCCCAATACCGTGGTCTTGCTGGCCGGCGTGCTGCACGACCAGCGCGTGCGCAACGGCAAGCGCGGCAAGATGTGTGTCCTGACGCTCGACGACGGCAGCGCGCGCATCGAGGTGCTGGCCTACAGCGAGGTATTCGACAAGCGCCGGACGATGATCGTCGACGATCACCTGCTGATCGTGCGCGGCAAAGTTTCCTACGATGATTTTTCCGGCGGTAACCGGGTGACCGCCGAGGACATTTTCGACATCGATACCGCGCGCCGGCAATATGCACGCAAGCTGGAACTGTTCATGAACGGCCAGGCCGACAGCGAGCGCCTGCGCCGTACGCTGTCTCCCCATCTCGCGCCCAACCAGTCCGATGGTTGTCAGGTCCTCATTCATTATAGCAACGGCGATGCGGTGGCCGATGTGCCGCTGCCCGATCAATGGCGCGTGCGCATCACCGAACCGCTGATTCAGTCGCTGCACGATTGGCTGACCGAATCGAACGTGGTGGTGCTCTACGATGCGGCGGCTGCCATACCGGCGCAACCGGTGCGAAACCATGGCAACTACGGCGGTGGCGGGTACCAGAGTTTCCAGGGTGGGGATTATTGAGTTCAGGCGTGAGAAGGTTGGCCGGAGACGCGTGGTGAACGCGCCCCGGTCAATTGTGAAATATTGAAAATTGTGTGCGAATAGCTTGTAGGCCATTGCGCGGGGGTCAGACAATCACCGAACTCTGCAATCACTCCCGCCATCATGAAAACCATCGACCAGAACCTGGAAAACAAAGTTGAAGTACTGGACTGCCTGCTCGCCGATCCGCGTCCAGAGGACTGCGAATGGTACGACCAATTGCTGCATGCGCTTGAGCAGGTCGCCGAGTATTCGCTCAATCCCGGCGTGCCGGTCAGGGCCCTGTCGCGGACGTTGGCGGCGATTCCGCAGACCAGCATCTGATTGTGCATTCCGCGCGGCGATCGCCGCGCGGCCCGCGCGCCCGAGCCGGCGCCATCCTTGAAGTAACCGGATCAGCGTGCGAATCGTTGTCCTTGGCGGGTACGGAAATTTCGGCGCACGCATCAGCCGTGCGCTGGCGCTCGACCGATCACTGATTGTTTTTGCGGCGGGCCGTCACGCCCCCGTGGCCGCGCAGGAATGTTCCGCGGCCGGCATTCAATCGATAGTTCTCGACAATTCGAGCGCAGACTTTGCGCAAGCGCTGCAGGGCCTGAAGCCGGCACTGGTGATCCACTGCGTCGGGCCGTTTCAGGGCCAGGGCTACGGCGTTGCCCGCGCCGCGCTGGCATGCGGGGCGCACTACATCGATTTGTCGGACGGCCGCGATTTTGTCGCGGGCTTTGGCGCGGCGCTGGAGGCGGAAGCGCGCCGGGCAAAGCGCCTGGCGGTCACCGGCGCCAGCACCTTGCCGG
>JBDTSU010000080.1:0-12255 GCA_039930965.1 Betaproteobacteria bacterium | reverse complement strand
TACGCGCTGCCGCAATCGCCGCAGCTGTTCAAGCAGTTGCTGATGGTGGCGGGCTTCGACCGCTACTACCAGATCGTCAAATGCTTCCGCGACGAAGATCTGCGCGCCGACCGCCAGCCCGAGTTCACCCAGATCGATATCGAGACCTCGTTCCTCGACGAGCGCGAGATCCAGGACATCATGGAAGGCCTGGTGAAGGCGATGTGGAAGGCCGGCCTCGGCATCGACCTGCCGGACTTCCCGCGCATCACCTATGCCGACGCGATGGCGAAGTATGGTTCCGACAAGCCGGACCTGCGCGTGAAACTCGAGCTGACCGAACTGACCGACATCGTGCGCGACGGCGGATTCAAGGTGTTCGTCGATGCGGCCAACGGCAAGAACGGCAAGGTCGCCGCGCTGTGCCTGCCGGGCGGCAGCGAAAAGTTTGCCCGCAAGGAACTCGATGACCTGTCCGGCTTCGCCGCGATCTACGGTGCCAAGGGTCTTGCGTATATCAAGGTCAACGACGTCACCAAGCCCAACGCGGAAGGGCTGCAATCGCCGATTGTGAAATTCTTCACCGAGGAAACACTGGTGAAGATCCTCACCGCGTGCAACGCGAAAACCGGCGATATCATTTTCTTCGGTGCCGACAAAGCCAAGGTGGTGTACGACACGCTGGGCGCGCTGCGTTCCAAGCTCGGTCATGAAAAAGGTTACGCCGAGGGCGGCTACAAGCCCGTGTGGGTGGTGGATTTCCCGGCCTACGAATACGACGAGGAACACCAGCGCTACGCCTCCGCGCATCACCCGTTCACCGCGCCCAAGGACGAACATATCGCGCTGATGGACAGCGACCCGTCGAAAGTGCTGGCCAAGGCCTACGACGTGGCCATGAACGGCTGGGAACTGGGCGGCGGCTCGGTGCGCATCCACAACCCCGAATTGCAGCAAAAACAATTCAGGGTGCTGGGCATTTCACCCGAAGACCAGCGCGCCAAGTTCGGCTTCCTGCTTGATGCGCTTGAATACGGCGCGCCGCCGATGGGCGGCATCGCCTTCGGTCTCGATCGTTCAGTGACCCTGATGTGCGAGAAGTGGGATTCGATCCGCGACGTGATCGCGTTCCCGAAAACCCAGCGCGGCCAGGATCTGATGATCGATACTCCGTCGCAGGTGACGGACAAGCAGTTGCGGGAATTGCATATCAAGTTGCGCAACGCATAGCGGATTCAAACAGCAAAACTCCAGTACCGGCGGGCGTTTCAGGACGTTTGTGCCTGAAAAGGCCCGTCAGTGCTGGAGTTTGCCCTTTGCCCACCTCGCCACCGGCGCGTTCCAAACGCCAGAAACGCCAGCAGCACCAGGCCGGGCAATGTTGGATCGATGCGTGAATCCCGAGTGATTCCGCAGCCACCGCCGCCGCCTTGCGATGGGACGGGCGCCACGGGTAATGGGTCGCCCTGCAACTTTCCCACCGCGAACTGGGTAAATTCATTTGGTACGTGCGCACCATTGGCAACAGCGCCCGCGACGAAAATACTGCCGTCGTCAGCAATATGCAAATGATTTGGAATTAGCCGCTTGCCAAAGGAAATGAGCGGTATGAATCCCTGTCTGCCAATGCCAAACGTCAGATCATTTCCGCCCAGTTGGTGCAGTCTGCCTACGACGGGTTGCGAATAATCTATTTGTTGCGGGTTGGTGCCTGGCCGGCTATCTGGGTAACCGGCAAGAATGATCTTGCCGTCCGGCTGAATCGCCGCTGCGGTTACGACAGCAACATGAAGACTGGTCAGGCCGGCATATCCCTGGCCGAAGTTTCGACTCGCATCAAGGACGCCGTCGGCGTTTAACCACACGATGAGATAGGCCGATCCCGATCCATTCGCGGGAGGATACGTTTTCTGAATCACCAGCGCGGCACCGCCGCTCGGCAGTGGCAGCAAAGCAACCGGTGCATTTTGCGCAAACGTGAATATCAGGCTATCCAATAACAAGTCACCGTTGTTAGCGTAGCTTGCATCTACCGTACCATCGGCATTGAATCGGGATATGCAAACTCGGTGGGGACTAGGCGTCGGCACCCGTAGCCGGAAGGCAGCATTCGGATTGAGTTCGATTCCCTGGGCCAACAACAGCTTGCCATCGGAAAGTCGCAGCATTTTGGCGCTGCTTCGCCGTCCGTCCTCTTCAGCCAGCAAGCGGCAGCCAAGAGTGCCGGACATGGCCTCATTAAAATTTTTGTCCGGCTGCCCGTTCGCGGTTATGCGTTGCACGGTGGTGTTGTGGCTGGTGCCCTGGAATCCTTCCGGGCCGGTACTAATCATGGTGACGCCACCGTCCGGATCGGGAAGCAGTTGGGCCGCGCTATTGCCTGACCCAAGAAGCGCTGGCCCATAGAATGGGTCAATGCTGCCCTCATTGTTGAATTTCCGGCCGGTTATTTTCGGCAGGTAATTGGCGGAACACACGACAGGAAAAGGGCAATACCAGTCTTCCGCGCGAATCGCCAACCAGCCACCGGCAGCCGGCAGCAGCGACATCCCTTGATGGCCAAAATAAAGGGCGCCAGATTCGCTCACGGGTGTCGGCGGTGAAAGTATTGCGCCACTGCCGTTGAAGCTGGGGTCTTGGTTGCCATTAGCCAACATGCGCGCTATGAATTCCAATTGCCCGAACCCCTCGTTACCGACGCTGGCGGGCGCGGCGAGGCCTGTGGCAAGTACACGTCCTGCCCCATCGGTCGTGACGAAATTCGCCACGCTCCGACCGGTTGTTGGCACGGTGGCAATGCCGTTCTGGCCAAAGGCAGGATCAAATTCTCCTGGCGCCGCGAAGGCAGGCAAGGCGAAGCCTGCGCAAGTCGCGAATGACAGAATGCACCGTGGGATTCGCATGTCAGGCAAGGGACCGATTGCGGATGAAGTCTCGACTATACGATTCGCGGCGGCGGTTGCGTTCAGAATCTGCCGGGGTCAAGGAAGGTGATACCTGCGGGTGCGCGAATCGCGTCATTGCGCTGCCGCGTTTTGAGGCCTTGTGTTCCGCGCCGCGCAGCTTGCGGTGATCGCACGCCTCCGGCTTGATATATGAAACCTCGTCCCGGAAAGGCGCGCATGACCATGTCGCCGTTACGCTCCGCTACACCCGCGGCATTTCGCGGCTCGTATAATTCGCGCTTCAACTCGAGGAGCACAGCATGACCATTGCCCTGATTGTTCACGGCGGCGCCGGCGCGTGGCGGCCGGGTTCGGATAACGACGCTATCAACGGCACGACCGCCGCCGTCGCGGCGGGCCGCAAGATTCTGCAGGCTCGCGGCTCGGCGCTCGATGCAGCCTGCGCCGCGGCAGTGGTGCTGGAAGACAATCCCATCTTCAATGCCGGCACCGGCGCGGTGCTCAACTTCGACGGCTTCGTCGAGATGGACGCGTGCGTGATGGTGTCGGACGCATCACAGATTGGTGCGGTCTCCGCCATTCAGCGGGTCAAGAATCCGATCCTGGTCGCGCGCCAGGTGATGGAAGCTACCGATCATGTGATGCTGGCGGGTGACGGCGCGCAGCGTTTCGCGCGGGTGATGGGACATGGCGATTACGATCCCGTCACCGCCGCGCGCAAGGCTGATTGGCAGGACAAGAAAAGCAAGTTGCAAGTCGCCGTGGGCGCCGACGGCAAGGGCGCGATGAAGATCCGTGACTTTCTCATGAGCCATCCGGAATATGCCGGCGGCACCATCGGCGCGGTCGCGCTGGATTCGAACGGCGTCCTGTGTGCCTGCACCTCGACCGGCGGCGTGACCATGAAGCTCGTCGGTCGCGTCGGCGATACGCCCCTGCCCGGATGCGGAACCTATGCGTCGAGGCTGGCGGCATCGTCGGCCACCGGCACCGGCGAATACGTGATTCGCGCGCTGGCCTGCCGGCAAATCTCCGATAACGTCGAAAAGGGCATGAGCCTCGATGCGGCCATCGGCGCGGTCCTCGACGGGCTGGGCCGCGATTTCGATGCCGACGTGGGGTTCATCGGTATCGACGCGAACGGAAACGTGGTCGGCGCGCACCGCACGCCGCACATGCCGCACGCGTACTTCAGCGGATCGGCGCCGATCGTCGCGAAGATGTGCGCCTGATCAGCGTTTCGCATAGACCATCGTCGCCGACATGAATCCCCTCAATCTCCTCTCACCCACCCGCCGGACCTTGCTTGAGACCGAGCGCCTGGTGCTGCGCCGCTATGACCGCGACGACCTCGACCGCCTCGACCGCCTGAACAGCAACGCGGAGGTGATGCGTTATATCGGCGACGGCTCGCTGCGCACCCGGGAGCAGACCCGGGCCGGCATCGTGCGCACACAGCGCATTTACGACATGTTTCCGGGGCTCGGTTTCTGGATCGCCGAGGAAAAGCCGAAGCGCCATTTCGTCGGCGTGTTCGCGCTGATTTACATTCCCAAGACGGTGGAAGTGGAAGTCGGCTACCGACTCGCCAAACCGGCGTGGGGCCGCGGGCTCGCCACCGAGGGCGCCCGCGCGCTGGTGCGCTATGGCCTGATCGAACTGGGCCTCGATCGCGTGGTCGGCCTCACCCATCCGGAGAACGCCGCGTCGAAGCACGTGCTGATGAAAGCCGGGCTGGAGGCACGCGGAATGGGGCACTATTACGACAAGGAGCTTTGCTACTTTGTGGCGGAGGGTTCACGTTTCCGGGCGGACCACACGCCGTCCCACGCGCTCCCTAAAAAACGTTCGCGAAACCGCTCCGTCTAGCCCGGCCTTCTGACAAACGCGGCATAGGCGCCGGAGGCGAGGAACACGCCCGCCGTAATCAGCACGATTCCCAGCACATCGCTCTGCGCCGGAATTTCACCGAGCAGCGGAATGGCGGCCAGCATCGCCAGCACCGGCACCAGCGAAGCGAAGCTGGCCGCCAGCGACGCGCCGAGGATCCTCACCGCACGCGCGAACGCGACCAGCGAGACAATCGACACCACGATGCCCTGGAACAGGGTCTGGCCGATGATGGCCGACCACGGCGTGGCGCTCAGTTGGTGTGGCAGGAACAGCAGGTAGATCGGCAGGTACACCACCATCGACGCCACCGACACGATGGCCGCGATGTGCATGCCATCGAGTCCGGCGCGGCCTGAATAGCGCATCGCTACCGTGAACACTGCCCAGGACAGGGAGGCGGTGATGAACAACAGGTGGCCGCGCCAATGACCAGTTTCGAAATGAAACAGCCCGGCGCCGAGGATCGTGACGATGCCCAGCGGAATCAGCGCGAGCCCGACGCGTCGCAAGCCGGAGATGTGCTCCTTGAGGAAAATCAGCGCCAGCAGCGCCGCCCACAGGGGCAGCGTGCCGGGAATCAGCGCCCCGGCCTGCGCGGCCGGCGCGAACTGCAGGCCGCTGGAACTGAGCAACACGTAAGGCACGCCGGCGCAGCACACCATCAGCAGCCAGTTGGTGATGCCGACACGGTCGATGGCAAGCCCCTTGCGCAGCACCAGCGGCAACATCACCAGGCCGGCGCAGGCGAATCGCAGTGCCGCCAGATCGTAGGGTGACATTTTCTCGGTCGGCGAGGTGACGCCGACGCGCGTGTAGAGAATCCAGCCGACCCAGATGGAAATCGCGGCGAGGCCCCACATGGCACCGCGAAGGTATTCACGACGGGAGAGGTGATACGAAGCGGGAAGTGACACGAATCGACGCGGCGGCCAAAGCAGCAGTTTATCAGCCGAAGTCGATGGTGCCCGATACAATGAATGAATGTCTGCTGAACCAACCGTCGCCAAGCCCTGCAAGATTCCGCGCTCCACCCTGGTGGTGATCTACACCAGCCAACACGAGGTGCTGTTGATCGAGCGCGCGGATCATCCCGGTTACTGGCAATCGGTCACCGGCAGCCAGGATGAAGGCGAAACGCTTGAGCAGACGGCCGCGCGCGAGGTGCACGAAGAAACCGGTATCGATGTCCACGAACACGATCTCGACAACTGGCAGAAGCAGAACGTGTACGAAATCTATGCCATCTGGCGGCACCGCTATGCGCCGGGCGTGACCCACAATACCGAGAACGTATTCGGCCTGCGCTTGTCAGACCGGGTGCCGGTGACCCTTGATCCGCGCGAGCATGTGCAGCACATGTGGCTGCCGGTTGACGAGGCGGCGGCACGGTGCTTTTCCTGGTCGAATCGCGAGGCGATACTCGATATCCCCCGGCGCCTTGCCCTGACCACGACCCCCTGAGATCGCCGTGACCCAACGCATCACCCTCGCCACCTACAATATCCACAAAGGCCTGTCGCCGCTCAATCGCAAGCTGGTGATCCATGAAGTGCGCGACAAGCTGCATTCGCTCAAGGCCGATATCCTGCTGCTGCAGGAAGTGCAGGGCGCGCACACCGTCAACAAATCGCGCTTTGTCGACTGGCCCGACCTGCCGCAACACGAGCACCTGGCGGAGGGCCGCTATCGCGACATCGTCTATGGCCTCAATGCCAATAACCGTCACGGCCATCACGGCAACGCCATTCTCTCGGCGTTTCCGGTGGTGAACTGGACCAACCAGGATGTTTCGCACCATCGCTACGAGAATCGCGGCCATCTCATGGCGCGCATCGACATTCCCGGCTGGACGACGCCGCTCACCTGCGTGTGCGTGCATCTCGGCCTGTTCCAGCGCAGCCGGGCCATGCAGATCGAACGGCTGGCGGAATTCCTGCGCGACAGCGCCCCCGGCGACGCGCCGCTGATTGTCGCCGGCGACTTCAACGACTGGCGGGCAAAGAAAAGCGGCGTCAGCGACAGCCTGTTCAGCAAACTCGGGCTCGAGGAGGCTTTCGAACTGACCCACGGCAAGCCGGCGCGCACGTTTCCGGCGTTCCTGCCGATGCTGACTATCGATCGCGTTTATGTGCGCGGCCTGTCGGTGCACCAGGCGCAGCGCTTGTACGGCACAGTCGACGGCACCCGCTGGCGCGGCTTGTCCGATCATGCCGGCCTGTCGGTCACGGTCAGCCGCAAGCACCCGGGGTAGGCCGTGAAAGTGCTCGACGGCAATCAGTTCACGCTGCTCAAGAACGGCGCGGAGTATTTTCCGGCGCTGATTGCCGCCATCGACGCCGCGACACTCGAAATTCGCATCGAGGTCTACATTTTTTGCGATGACGCGACCGGCACCCTCATTTCCGAAGCACTGGTGCGCGCCGTCCAGCGCGGCGTCGTGGTCAAGGTATTGATCGACGGCATCGGCTCGAAGGAGACGCCGGCGGCGTTCTTTACGCCGATGGGTGAGGCCGGCGTGAAACTGATGGTGTTTCGCCCCGACCACCGGCGGTTTCATTTCAGCAAGACGCGCTTGCGGCGCAATCATCGCAAGATCGCGCTGATCGACGGAAAAGTCGGATTTGTCGGCGGCCTTAATTTCATCGATGACATGACCGACTCGCTGTCGGAACATCCGCGCTACGATTACGCGGTCAAGATAGAAGGGCCGGTGCTCAAAGAAATTTATCAGGCGGTACACCAGCTCTGGCAATGGGTGGCACTGCAGCATCTGCGCGGCCGTTTCGCTGCGGAGCCCGCGCCGGCTTGGGAGCCCGCCATGGCCGGTCGTCACCGCGCGCTGTTCGTGGTGCGCGACAACGTTCGCCACCGCCACGCCATCGAGGCGCTTTATCGCCAGGCGATCGGCCGCGCCCAATCCAGCGTGCTGATCGTCTGCGCCTATTTCCTGCCGGGCCGGCGCTTGCGGCGGCGCTTGGTCGAGGCGGCCGCGCGCGGTGTCAGCGTGACGATTCTGCTGCAAGGCCGCGCCGACCATCCGCTGCTGCAGATGGCGACGCGCGCGCTCTACGCGCAACTGCTCGGCGCCAACATCACCATTTGCGAATACCAGAAGAGCATGCTGCACGCCAAAGTGGCGGTGGTCGACGACGCGTGGGCAACCGTCGGCTCCAGCAACCTTGACCCGTTCAGCCTGTTCCTGAATCGAGAAGCCAACGTGGCGGTGTTTGATGTCGGCTTCGCGCGGCAGCTGCGTGAATCGGTGACGGCGGAAATTGAGTCCGGCGGCCTTATCTGCAAGGTCGAGGACTGGCGAAAACGTTCACACCTGGTGCGTGTGCAGGAATGGCTGGCGTACGGCATGGCCCGCTGGGTGGCCGGGCTGATCGGCCTTTCGAAGCGCTGGGAGTAGCGGCCGACTGGCGAGAGATGAACTGCCCACCACCCAACGCCACGCCTACATCTGCTTGAACAGATGCGAGAACGGACGGCTCACGGTGAGGTTTTCCTTGCGGCCCCTGACCTTGACCGTCGCCTGGCCGCGAAAATCGCGCGATACCGATTCGATGGCGCCGGCATTGACGATGGTCGAGCGATGGATCTGCCAGAATTTCTCGGCATCGATGCCGTCGAGGATTTCCTTGATCGGCGTCTTGATCAGCGCGTCGAATTCCTTGGTGGCGACCAGGGTGTATTTTTCATCCGACTGGAAGAACAGCACATCCTCGATCGGAATCAGGCGCAGGTTGGCACCGATGTTGGCCTTGATCCACTTGAGCTTTTCCGCCTGTGGATTCAGCTTGGCCGACAGGTGCGCGACCAGCGCTTCCAGATTTTGCGGCGCGCCCGCCGACGGTGAACCGCCGAGGCGTTCCTGCAGCCGGGCGATGGCCGTCTGCAGGCGCTCGTCGCTGTAGGGTTTCAACACATAGTCGATGGCGCCGGTATCGAAAGCCTCGATCGCATACTGGTCGAAGGCGGTGACGAACACCACATGGCACTTGATGTCGCGATTGGCGGCGAGGCTCTTGGCCACTTCCACGCCGGTCATTTCCGGCATCTGGATGTCAAGAAAAGCCAGACGGGGCCGCAGCTCGGCGATCGCTTCCAGCGCCGCTTCGCCGTCGCCCACATCGGCGAGGATTTTCAGCTCGGGCCAAAGCTTGGTGAGCTTGGCCTTCAGTTGGGCACGGAGGATGGGCTCGTCCTCGGCGATGATCGCGGTGATTTCGGTCGTCATGATTACCTTATCTCGCAAAATTGTTTGAGGCATCGATTCACGCGGCAAAAAGTGCCACGAATCCCGTCATTTCCAGCCGGCGGGATTTGGGTTGGCGTATTGTCGCTTATCTTGACGTGTCCAGCGTGGGCAGTTCCTTGTTCTTGTTCTTTTTCTGTCTGCGGCGCCAGAGCCAGTACACCGCCAGCCCGACCAATATGAACGGCGCCAGCGCGGGAAAGACGCTGATCACGACTATCAGCGGGATGATGACCAGCAGGCCGGCAAACAGCACGCCCAATCCATAAAGGACCGCGACCACCACCACCAGCGCCAGCGCCACCGCGCCAAAACCCACCAGCAACGCCAGCGTGCCCAGCGCCATGCCTTCGATGCTGTCGATGCGCGCGGCGCCCACATGCACCGGCAGCATGCCGGTGTAAAGGCCCGCCAGGGCCAGACCGAAAATCACCGCCAGCATAATCATCAGCGTGATAAAGGTCACCGACATGACCTTCGCCCACACACCGTGCGTGGCCGAGATGGCGTGACGGGTGCGCCCCCACCAGCCGGTCGGGACCGGTTTCGCGACACTCTTCGGCGTCGCGCCGGCGGCGAACGTCGAGCTGCCGGTGGGAATGCTGCCGGTCTCGGCCGGCACCTCGATCGACGCCAGGACCCCTTTGGGTTCGTTGGATTCCAGCGTCAATTTGCCGGCGTCGCCATAGATGGCGATCAGGCGCTCGCGAATGTTGCTGAGACCCACGCCGCCACCCGCCTGGATGGGCGCATCGGTGAGGCCGCGCCCGGTGTCCTTGACGGTCACGCGGATACGCTGGCCCTGCGCCGTCATCACCGGCGTCACCACCACGTCGATGCGGCCGCCTTCGCGCTGCGGCTCAAGGCCGTGCTTGATGGCATTTTCGACCAGCGACGGCAGCATCATCGGTGGAAAGGCAATGTTGAGGAGTTCGGCCGGACAGTCGATGTCGAAAGCGAGCCGGTCGCCCATGCGCATCCTGAGGATATTGAGGTACGCGCGCACCAGTTCGAGTTCTTGCCCCACGGTCGAGGTGTTCTCGCGCATCTTGGGCAACGACGAGCGCAGATACTGGATCAGGTGGCCGGTCATTTGATTGGCCGCAGCCGGGTCGACCTCGGTCAGCGCTTGCACGTTAGCCAGGGTGTTGTACAGGAAATGCGGCTCCACCTGTGCCTGCAAGGCCTGCAACCGCGCCTCGGTGATCTGCCGATTGACATTGCTGACATCGGCTTCCTGCTTCTTCTGCTCGGCAAAAGCCTGCGCGCGGCGCGAACGGCCCACCAGATATTTGGCGATCAGCAACATGATGAAGATCGGTATAAACGCCAGCACCATGGCCGAGCCGACGCCGGCGCGGTACATGTCGTCCGCCACTTTGCTGCGGATGTCGCTGCGCAATTCGGGCGGCAAGGGCGGCAGCGGCGGCAAATTGAGGGCGACCTGACCGTCGTCACCGATCGTAATGCCTTCGGACTGTACGCCGGTGGCTTTGCCCGCAGGCGAGGGAACAGCCGGGACCGCTGCCGTCTTGCCACTGGCAGGCGTCTTGGGACCATTGGGCGGCACCGGTGGGTTCGGCACGTCGACGGTGAATTTCTTCTTGACGCCGGTTGAATCCACGCTGACCGAGACCCCCGCCTTGGCAGGATCGTTGGAATCCACATCGATCTTGAACGCCTCGCCCATATTGAGGCCGATCGACACGCCGCGCCGTCCGCCATCGGTGATCTTCTTCAGGGCTTCCTTCGCCGCAGTTTCCTTTTCGCGGGCGGACTGGATCATGTCGTCAAACGCCTTGAGCGCCGCGCGCGTATCCGCACCCGAAGACTTCAACTTCTCTTCGGCGTCGCGCTTGGCTTCTTCCACCGCTTCGCGCGCTTCGGTGGCAGTTTCAGCGGCGGCCCGCGCACCGTCGCGAGCGGCTTCAATCGCGGCTTCCTGCGCATCGCGCACGGCTTCCTTGGCGGCATTCTGCGCGTCGCGCTGCGCGGTGAAGATGTCCTTGCGGGCCTGGGCGATTTCCTTCAGTGCCTGCTCAAGCTCGAGGCGGCGCGCCGGGTCACTGGCGCGGTCTTTCATCACGCCGACGATGTTTTCCGCCACGTTGAGCGCACCGTCGCCGAAGGCGCGGTCGATCTCGCGCTTGATGGCGCGCTTTTCCTCGGGGGTGGTGCCGCTCTCCTGCAGGCGCAGCACATGGATCGGCGCGGCGAATACCACCAGCAAGGCCAGCATGGACAGGCCCAGCAGGCCCATGCCCCACCAGGGGGTGCGATGAAGAAAATTTCCGATTGCTTTGAACATTGTGAATCCGGTCAGTTTACGCGACGCTCTTGCTGCCATCGCCATGACAGCAGAATAGGGCTTCACCCGCCCGGTCTCAACGCGGGCAAGGCGGATTGCGGAATTTGCGTGATGGATTGCAGGGAGGCGGGACGG
Source organism: Betaproteobacteria bacterium (assembly GCA_039930965.1). Taxonomy (GTDB): domain Bacteria; phylum Pseudomonadota; class Gammaproteobacteria; order Burkholderiales; family Usitatibacteraceae; genus UKL13-2. Next base: position 776 of record JBDTSU010000080.1, on the reverse strand, counting down.
TTCTCTACCCCGGCAGCAGGCCAGCGGTGCTTTTTAGAATGAGGCCGCCACTGTCAGCGAACTAAACTCAAGCGCTGGCGCGGCTCTTCAGACATTATTAGCTGGAAAGCCGCGCCAGTGCTTGAGTTTGGTATCGGCCCCGTTGCCGGGTGTCCGCTTGCCGCACTGCGCCCGCCGCCGACCGGCCTACATCTGTTTGAACAAATGCGTGAAGTTACGGCTGACGGTCAGGGTCTCCGGGCGCCCTTTCAGCTTGAGATCTGCCTGGTCGCGCACACCGCGCACCACCGCGGCGATCGCGCGACTGTTGACGATGGTGGCACGGTGAATCTGCCAGAACTGGCGGGGATCGAGCTCTGCCAGCAACTCCTTGATCGGCTTACGGATCAGCACTTCCGAATCTTCCAGCGCCACCCGGGTGTATTTCTCGTCGGACTGGAAATACAGGACGTCATCGACCGGAATCAGCCTCACGGTCTGGCCGACACTGGCCTTGATCCAGCGCAGAAAATCGTCCGCGGGCAGGCCCATGCGACTGGAGAGTTGCCGCAGCACATTCGCCAGATCGGCGTCATGGACTTCCGCGCTGGTCGCGCTATCCGTGGTTGATTCCAGACGCTCCTTGAGCCGCGTCACCGTCTCCGCGAGCCGCGCCTCGTTGAATGGTTTCAGCACATAGTCGATCGCGCCGCGTTCAAAGGCCTCGACCGCGTATTCGTCATAGGCGGTCACGAACACGATAAGCGCACGCTTGCTGCGGCAACGGCCGATCAGGC
>JBDTSU010000079.1:0-12352 GCA_039930965.1 Betaproteobacteria bacterium | reverse complement strand
CAGGCGCTCATCGTCACAAACGCAAAGGCGGAATCCTTTTCAAGATACGGGCCGGCGGTCGGCCATCGGGCGTCGTACCCCTGCCAGATCAGCGAATTGTCAAGGTCTCCCAGCCACGGCACCGAAAAGGTCCGCGCATAGAAAAGCGCGCCGAAAAATGCGGCGAAGAACATCACTTCCGAGAAGATGAACCAGCTCATGCTCCAGCGATAGGAGGTGTCCACCTGCTTGTTGTACATGCCGCCTTCACTTTCGCCAATGACGACGCTGAACCAGCCAAACAGCATGTACACCAGGATCGAAAACCCGACCAGAAGAGAGACATTTCCCCATGGCTGTATCTGGTTCATCCACAGGATCAGCCCCGACGCAAAGAAAAACAGCGCCGTCGAACCGACAACGGGCCACTTGGAAGGGGGTGCAAAATAATATCCGCCAGTTGCAGTACTCACGTGTAACTCCCTTTACTTGGCGGTGAGCATTCTCACCAGGAAAAACAAACTCACCACAAAAATCAATGCGCAAATCAAGCCAACCGCAATCACGTGCTGGATCTTCAGTTGCTTTTGGTCTTTCTCATAACCTTTGCTGCTGCGAATTCCCAAAAAGCCCCACAAGACGGCTTTGATCGTATTCCACATTGCGATTACTTCTGCCCTTCCGTCACATTGAAGAAAGTGTACGAGAGCGCAATGGAACCAATATCTTTCGGCAACTTTGGATCGACGAAGAATGTCACCGGCATATCACGCGTTTCGCCCGCCTGCAGGGTCTGGTTACTGAAGCAGAAGCACGCGATCTTGTTGAAATAGAGGCCCGCTTCCAGCGGGCCAAAGCTGGGTACCGCACGTCCCGTCGTCGCATACGGCAGGGTGTTGGTCACGCGATAATTGATGGTCACCATCGCGCCCGGATTGATTTCCACCCTTTTCTCGACGGGTTCAAAACGCCAGGCAAAGTGCGGGCTCACGTTGGAATCAAATTCGACGATGACCGTCCGGCTGGTGTCCACCTGCGTGTTCTGCGCGATGGCCTTGGTCGCGGTAATTCCCAAGACCTCGCAAATTTGCCGGTATAGCGGCACCATCGAGGCGCAAAATACCAGCATCACCGGGATGATCAGCAGCAACTTCTTCAGCGTGACGCGGGCGTTTTCGCGCTGCTCCTGCAATAAACGGTTCGCCAGAGCCTGCTCACTCATTTGCCGCCGCCCGCAAATTTCAGAAACGTAAACGTGAGCACCGCGACCACCCACAGGAGCAGCACGGCCAGCGTCACGTACTTCCCGCGTCCGCTCCGGGGAGGGACTTCAGCGCCATGAGGATTGTCTTTGACCGCGTTCAACCTGAAGCCTACTTCAGCACCGGCGCGGTTTCAAAGGTGTGATACGGCACCGGACTGGGAAGATGCGTCCATTCCAGCGAATCGGCGCCCTCCCACTGCTTGTCCTTGGCCTTTTCGCCGGAACGGAGCGTCGTCACGATGTTGTAAAGGAAGATCAACTGGCTGAATCCGAGCATGAATGCGCCGATGCTGGAAATCATGTTCCATTCCGCGTACTGCATCGCATAGTCGGGGATTCGCCGTGGCATCCCGGCCAGGCCCAGAAAGTGCTGCGGGAAGAAAGTGATATTGAATGCGATGGCCGAAATCCAGAAATGCCACTTGCCCAGCGTCTCGTTGTACATCTTGCCGGTGAACTTGGGGAGCCAGAAATAAACGCCGGCGGTCAGGCCCCAGATGGCACCCGGAAACAGCACGTAGTGAAAATGCGCGACCACGTAATAGGTGTTGTGGAGCGTGATATCAACCGCGGCAATCGCCAGCACCAGCCCCGAAAATCCACCCAGCGTGAACATGCAGAGGAAGCCGATGCAGAACAGCATGGGCGTCTCGAACGTCAGTGAACCCCGCCACATCGTCGAAATCCAGTTGAATATCTTCACGCCGGTGGGGACCGCGATCAGCATGGTCGCGAACATGAAGAACAGCTGTCCAGCCGCCGGCATCCCGACGGTGAACATGTGGTGACCCCAGACGATGAACGAGAGGATCGCAATCGCGGCCGTCGCGTACACCATCGAGGCATAACCGAACAGCGGTTTGCGTGAAAACGCCGGGATGATCTGCGAGACGATGCCGAACGCCGGCAGGATCAGGATGTACACCTCCGGATGACCAAAGAACCAGAAGATGTGCATGAACATCGTCGGGTCGCCGCCGCCGGCTGCGTTGAAGAAGCTGGTGCCGAAGTGGCGATCGGTGAGCAACATGGTGACCGCCCCGGCCAGCACCGGCATGGTGGCGATCAGCAAATATGCGGTAATCAGCCAGGTCCAGCAGAATAGCGGCATCCTCATCAGCGTCATGCCGGGTGCCCGCAAATTCAGGATGGTGGTGATAATGTTGATCGAACCCATGATCGAGGACGCGCCCAGCAGGTGGATGGCCAGAATCGTCATGTCGGTACCGATGCCACCCTGGGTGACGAGCGGCGGGTACAGCGTCCAACCCGAGGCGGCGGCGCCACCGGGGACAAAGAACGACGCCATGAGCAGCACGGCCGCCGGAATCATGATCCAGAAGCTCCAGTTGTTCATGCGCGGAAACGCCATGTCGGCTGCGCCGATCTGCATTGGAACCAGCCAATTCGCAAACCCGACAAACGCCGGCATCACCGCACCAAAGATCATCACCAGCGCATGCACCGTCGTCAGTGAATTGAACAACTCCGGCTGCATCAACTGAAGGCCCGGTTTGAACAATTCCGCGCGCAGGCCCAGTGCCATCGCGCCGCCGACGAAGAACATGAAGAACGCGAACCACAGGTACATGCTGCCGATGTCCTTGTGGTTGGTGGTGGTGAATATGCGCGTCCACGGCCCCTTGTGATCGTGGTGTTCGTGCGCGTGATCGTGCGCGTGTCCTGGTGCGTGTGTTGCGTCTATCGCTGCGTTCGCCATGGCGATCTCCTGACTCTTCTATCTCTGAACGGCTGTGCTGTCTTGCGGGATGGGACGGTGTTCGACTCCGGCCGACACTATTTGCGCGCGGCCTTGATATCGGCCGGTTGCACGAGCATGCCGGAATTATTGCCGAATGAATTCTTGGTATAGGTAATAACCGCCGCCAGATCGGCGTTGGTCAGCCGTGCGAACGACTGCATGGCGGTATTGGGCCTGCCGTTCAGCACCACGCTGATTTGCTGGTCGGCCGGCGCAAGCACGACTTTCGAACCGGCCAGCGGCGGAAACGCCGGGGGCATACCCTTGCCGCTCGGCTGGTGGCAGGCCACGCAATTGGCGGCGTAAACTTTTTCGCCTTGCGCCTTCAATTCAGCCAGCGTGAACTTCTTCGACACATCCTCCGCCGGCTCGGCCGCAACCGCCGCGACTGCCGGCTTGCTGCCCCACTTGCCTTTGGCGTCCGCCAGCCACTTGGCGTAATCCGCCTCGGATTTCACGATGACGGCAATTGGCATGTATCCATGAAGTTTGCCGCATATCTGGCTGCATTGGCCGCGAAACGTGCCGGTCTTTTCTGCCTTGAACCAAACGTCCTTGATGAAGCCGGGAATTCCATACTGATTGATGCCGAGTTGCGGAACGTACCAGCCGTGGATCACGTCGTTGGAAGTAACCAGCAGGCGGATGCGCTTCCCGACCGGCACGACCAGCGGGTTATCGACTTCCAGGAGGTAGTCTTCGCTCTTCTTTTCGGTCGCCTCAATGCCGGGTTGGCCGATCTGGTTCCACGACGTGGCGAGATTGGAATAGAAGCCGACATCGTCCGCACTATAGTCATAGCGCCAGCCCCATTGATAACCCGTGACCTTGATCGTCATGTCCGGATTGGAGGTATCCTTCATGTCCAGCACAGTGCGAGTGGCCGGCACAGCGATGGCGATCAGGATGACGAAGGGAATGATCGTCCAGATGATCTCTATCAGCGTGCTTTCGTGGAAATTGACATCCGGGACGGCGCCCTTCGATTTGCGGAACTTGAAAATCGAATAGAACATCGCGCCGAATACCAGCACGAAAATGACGGCGCATATCCACAGAATGTACATATGCAGGCCATATATCTGCGTCGAAACCGGCGTGGCCGGCGGCGGGATATTCACGTCAAAGCTGGCCCATGCGGGCAGCACCAGGATCGCAAGCAGCAGCGCAGCGCCCATCGACATGATTGTTCGCAATGGTGAAATTTTCATTTTTTGCATGCTTGTCGCCCGCCTTGTGTATCGAAAGCCCGCCCACTGGTCCGTCGGCGGAATCCTGTGCACTGCTCGCTTCGGCGCGATTGAATCATCGCGCCATCGACTGAATTACCTGTTGCCGAGTTTCCGCAGCAACTTCCGCGACAGCGCTCGCCGCTGCTCGTCCGACAGCACGCACCCTATCGCCACCCTTTTGCCCGCGTAACTCAGGCACAACTCAAACTTCCCGGCATTCGGCTCGCCAATCACCTGCACCCACGCGCGATTGCCGCGAAGCGTACTGAGTCGACCCCGGTCGTTGCGTTCCCAGCTGAAATCCTGGTCCGAGATTCGCAGTACTTCATAGTCATCGTCATGGCGGCCGACAACATTGAACGCCAAGCCGACCAGCAGCAACTCCGCACCGGCAAAGGGCAGGACCAGCCAGGCTCCCAAAGCCGCCGCGCCGGCCGCCACCAGGAATATCGCCCCGGCAATCAATCCCAGCCACAACCATCTCCCGTTCGGAGACAGCGCCCGGTTTGGCCGCCAATTCAGAAAGACCGTTTCACTTTCAACAGTTTCGCCATTCATTCGGTCGCCGGATCCACGCAGAAATGGTCACTTTCCGAGCACTGGGACAGAACTGCCAAAACGCCGATTTTATCGCAGCGCGGCAACGTGTGGCAAGGAAAGCGCTTGATCGCGCGGATAGCGGGAGGACGATTACGACTGGAATCGCCGATTGGAGGGCGGCGGCGCGGAAACGCCGTCCGTCGGATTGTCCCCGTCCTGGTTCTCAAACAGCTCATTCGAGTCTGCCAGGGCGGCGCGACCCGGAATCGAATAGCGCTCTTCCGCCCAGGCACCCAGGTCGATGAGTTTGCAGCGTTCGCTGCAAAACGGACGCGATGGATTGTCGGTCCGGTATTCAGTCATGGTCCCACACTGGGGACAGCGAACCCGTCGGGCGATCATAGATTGCAGTAAGTCAGGCTGAATTCGACATCCGTCTCATACAGCTTGGTGCGCTGCACGCTGCCCGGCAGGATAAAACGGATGTTCAGGGCATATTTGTTGGCGCTGATTTCCGGCACGCACGGCAGGTCGCGCACCAGCGTCACGCGCAGCATGTGCGCGGCGCGCTCCATGGGCATTTGCTGGAACACGCCGCCGTAGGCAATCAGCGGCACCGATTTCCCGCTTTCTCGCAACACCCTCAACACGATTCTCAAGGCGGCGGCGATCGGATTCAATGGTCCCAGCCATGCCTCCAGGTCGGCCCGCCGATCGAGGTTGTCGCGATGCAACCAGTGGTGATAGGAGGGAAGGTCGAATTCACAGGTGCCGCCGGGAATCGACGCGCGCTGCTTGATGGTCATCAGCCATTCATTCTCGCGCAAATGCTGGCCGGTCTTGCCGGACGAGGCAAGCAAATCGGCGAACGTACTCTCGATTTCACCGACGACGGAATCGAGTTTTTCTTCCGAGATTGCCGGGTTGTTACGCAGCGCCTCCAGGAACAGCCGCTGCCTGTCCAGTTCCTGCAGCAGGTCCGATTTCAGATCGCCACGGCTCGCCACGTCGAGTATTTCGAAGATGCTCAGCAGGCCCGCCTGGTGGTCGAGCGGCGAATCCTGCGACACAAAGAAATCCACGCGATCGAACAGGTCCTCCAGCCGCAACAAGGTACGGACACGTTCGTTGAGTGGGTATTCGTAGGTAATCACGCGCTGGAGGGTCGGGGTGGTTCGGCGAATTGTGACGGATTGATGGCGAGTTTACAAATGCCGTCCATTTCGCGCCGCACGCCCATCAGGTGCGTGCCAGCAAGCCGTAACGCCCATGCAGGAATTTCACCTGTGCCGGGAGTGCCGCCAACGCATCCGAATTTGAAATGACGTCGTCGGCGAGTTGCAGCCGCCGGTCGCGGGAGATCTGCGAGGCGAGTATCCGCTCCACCTCCACTGGCGACAGCCCCGAACGCTGTTGCACCCGCCGCCGCTGCAACGCGGTGGGGCAGTCCACCACCAACGCACGATCGGCTTGCTTCCGGAACACCATGGTCTCAAACAGCAGCGGTACGGCCAGCATCACATAGGGCGCACGCCGCGCCGCGTCCGAACCGAGTTCCTGCCCCACCTCCGCGCGAATCATCGGATGCAGGATTTGTTCGAGCGCCGCACGGGCACTGCCATCGGCGAACACCTGGTCCCGCATGCGTGACCGGTCGAGCGCCCCGGTGGCGGCAATCATGCCATCACCAAATTTCCTGGCGATCGGCTCAATGGCCGTGCCTCCGGAAGCGGTCAGCCGGTGGGCGACGATATCGGTATCAATAACATGAGCGCCATGTTGACCAAACAAGCCGGCGACCGTTGATTTGCCCGATCCGATGCCACCTGTCAGCGCAACGATGTAGCTCGGATTGGGCATGCAATCATCCGGGGACGTGCCCCAGGTACCAGAGGTTCAATCGTTGACCCCAAAAAAGGGCGATGAAGCCGGCGGCGGCAAGATACGGCCCGAACGGCAACTTCGCCCCGCGTTCGCGTCCCTGCAGCACAATGCCGGCGATACCGACAACGGTCCCGACGACGGCCGACAACAGGATCACCAGCGGCAGCATTTGCCAACCCAGCCAGGCGCCGATGGCGGCAAGCAATTTGAAGTCGCCATAACCCATGCCCTCCTTGCCGGTCAGCAGCTTGAAGCCCCAGTAAACGGTCCAGAGAATGAGATATCCGGCGACCGCGCCGACCACCGCGGCACGCGCATCGGTAAACATGCCGCCCAGGTTGACCAACAGGCCCAGCCACAACAATGGCAGCGTGATGTCGTCCGGGAGCAGCGTCGTATCCGCATCGATGAACGTCAACGCGATCAGCGCCCATATATAGATCAGCGCGAAGGCAGCCGTCCAGCTGACGCCGAAGTGCCACGCGGCGTAGGCGCTGGCGGCGCCGGTCAGTGCTTCAACGATCGGGTAGCGAATGCTGATCGGCGTTTTGCAGGCCGAACATTTTCCGCGCAGGAACGCGTAACTGAGTATGGGCACGTTCTCGATGGCGGTGATCATGTGCCCGCAGGAAGGGCAGGCCGAGCGCGGCACCACCAGGTTGTAACGCGGGGCAGGCGTCCCGGCGGGCGCCGGCGCATCGTCCGGCTGCAGGAACTCGACGCATTGCTGGCGCCAGTCCCGCTCCATCATCTTCGGCAGGCGATGAATGACCACATTCAGAAAGCTGCCGACCATCATCCCCGTGACCAGCACCGTGCCGACAAAAAACCACGGCAGCGCGCGAAACGCATCAAATAGATCCATTTATTGTTTTTCTTGTCGGAAAGCGGCTCTGCTCGTCAGCCGACGGCCTGGCCCATTTTGAAGATCGGCAGGTACATCGCGATGACGAGGCCACCAATCACGGTGCCCAGTACCACCATGATCATCGGCTCCATCAAGCTTGACAACGCGTCCACGGCGTCATCGACTTCGCGTTCGAAAAAATCCGCCACCTTGCTCAACATGCCGTCGAGCGACCCGGATTCCTCACCAATGGCGCACATTTGCAGCACCATGTTCGGAAATACCCCGCTGTTCTGCATTGAGACCGTCAAGCTGGAACCGGTGGACACTTCCTGCTGAATTTTCTTTGTCGCGTTGTAATACACCCGGTTGCCGGCCGCACCTGCTACCGAATCCAGCGCCTCCACGAGGGGCACACCGGCCGCAAACATCGTCGACAGTGTCCTCGTCCAGCGGGCAATGGTCGCCTTCCGGATGAGGTCGCCGAAAACCGGAATTTTCAGCGCGAGTCTATCCATGAAAAATTGCATTTTCTCGGAGCGCCGCCAGGTATTGAAGAAGAACCAGATCGCACCGCCCCCGCCACCGAAGATGATGTACCAATACGACGTGAATATTTTCGACATTCGCATCACCACCTGTGTCGGCGCGGGCAGGTCCGCACCAAAGCTTGCGAACAGCTGTTCGAACTGCGGGATCACGAAAATCATGATTACTGCGGTGACGATGAACGCCACGATAATGATTGAAATTGGATAAAACAGCGCCTTTTTGATCTTGCCCTTGATCGCGAGAATCTTTTCCTTGTAGGTCGCCAGCCGGTCCAGCAGCGTATCCAGAATACCGGCCTGTTCGCCGGCGCCGACCAGGTTGCAGAACAGGTTATCGAAGTACAACGGATATTTGCGGAATGCCTGCGCCAGGCTGCTGCCGGTCTCGACTTCGGTCTTGATATCCAGCAGCAGGCGGGTGACCGACGGATTGCTGTGGCCTTTGGCGACGATATCGAAAGATTGCAGCAGTGGCACGCCCGCCTTCATCATGGTGGCAAGCTGGCGCGAGAAGAAGGTAATGTCCTGGTCGGTGATTTTCTTGCCACCGCCCCACGATTGCTTCTTGACCTTGGGATTGGCGATTCCCTGCCGGCGCAAGGTCGCGATGACGATATTCTCGCCGGAAGCGCGCATTTCGCCCTTCACCTGTTTCCCGGACCGGTCCTTGCCCTCCCAGGTGTAGATGTAGACTTTTACATCCTTGGCGGATTTGGGGGAAGCTGCTGTGGTAGCCATAAGCTACTCCTTAGGTTCAATCATGGACATCGACGAACTACCTGTTGCTACTCATTGGTGCATGCTTCGACTTCTTCCAGCGAAGTCAGCCCTGCTCGTACCTTTCGCAATCCCGACCGGCGCAAGTCGTACACGCCCTCGCGCTTGGCCTGGTCGGCAATATCGATTGACGTGCCGTTCCGCATGATGATGCGCTGCATTTCATCGGTAATCGGCATCACCTCGTAAATACCGACCCGCCCTTTGTACCCTGTATTCTTGCATATGTCACAGCCAACATGGCCATAGGGCTGCCAGGTGCCGTCCAGTTCGCTTTCCAGATAGCCCGCCCGCAGCAATGCCTCCTTCGGAATCTCGATCGGGCGTTTGCAGGAACAGAGCCGTCTTGCCAGGCGTTGCGCGGTGATCAGAATCACGCTGGTGGCAATATTGAACGGGGCGACACCCATGTTCATCAGCCGGGTCAGGGTCGACGGCGCGTCGTTGGTATGCAGGGTCGAGAGCACCATGTGGCCGGTCTGCGCGGCCTTGATCGCGATCTCACCGGTGTCGAGGTCGCGGATCTCGCCGACCATGATGATGTCCGGGTCCTGGCGCAGGAACGCCTTCAACGCGGCGGAGAAGGTTAAGCCGGCGCGGTCGTTAATGTTCACCTGGTTGATACCCGCCAAATTGATTTCGCACGGGTCTTCCGCGGTCGAAATATTGATGCCGGGCTTGTTCAGTATGTTCAGGCAGGTATAGAGCGACACGGTCTTGCCCGACCCGGTAGGCCCGGTCACCAGCACCATGCCGTAGGGCCGGCTGATGGCGTGCAGGAGTGCGGCCTTCTGCTCCGGTTCATATCCGAGCGCCTCGATGCCCAGCGTGGCGCTCGAGGGATCGAGAATCCGCATGCAAATTTTCTCGCCGTAAATCGTCGGCAAGGTGGACACCCGAAAATCGATCGCGCGGGTGGGCGACAGCCGCAGCTTCATGCGACCATCCTGCGGCACGCGCTTTTCCGCGATATCGAGCCGGGAAATCACCTTGATACGGGACGCGATTTTTTCCTTGATCGCCAGCGGTGGCTGCGCGACGTCGGCGAGGATGCCGTCCGTGCGGTAACGAATGCGATAAAACTTCTCATAGGGCTCGAAGTGGATATCGGATGCGCCGCCGTTGATCGCATCGATCAGCACTTTTTGCACGTACTTCACGACCGGCGCGTCGTCAATGTCTTCCGGGGCGCCTGCTGCGCCATCCGCCTGCGATTCGTCACCGGCGCCAAGATCGATATTCTCGAGCGACGTGTCGTCGCCGATCATCATGTCCAGCGACTTGGCTGCACTTTCGCCAAAGCGCTTGATCAGAAGGGCAAGCTTGTCTTCCTCGACCACCACCGGCTCGACGGTCGATCCGGTGGCGAATTTCAGTTCCGAGAGCAGCTGCTCGTTAGTCGGGTCCGACATGCCCAGAAACAGCCGGTTGCCGCGTTTTTGCAGCGGAATCACGCGCTTGGTTCCCACCAGCTTGTTGTCGACCAGGGTGACCGGCAACAAATCGTGATCAACGGCGCTCAGGTCGAGCAACGGCACGCCGAAAGTCTGCGCGGCGAACAGTGCGACATCCTTGGACGATATCTTTTTCGATGCCGCCAGTTGCTCGATAAATGTGACGCCCGCCTTGGTCGCCTCGGACTGGATGGCATTGGCGTCCGCCTGGACAAGCCGGCCCTGTTGCACCAGTGCTCGGCTAAGGGGACTGAAGGAGGTTGCAGCAACAGCAGCCATAAATTCGGGACAGCCTTATGCCAATTTCGAGAAACTACATGATGCTCTTACGCTAACACTTTGTAAAGAATCAGCTATTTTGTCGACAACAGCTTTTCGATCTCACCTTGAATCTGCGCCGATTCCGGCTCCACCTTGCTGCCAAAACTCTTCACGGTCTTGCCGTCCGCCGCCACCAGATATTTGTGAAAATTCCACTGCGGCCGCTCGCCGGTGGCCTTGAAAAGTGCTTCGTGAACGGGATTCACCTGGGGGCCGACCACCGACGTCTTCTCGAGCATGGGGAACTTGACTTTATAGGTACGTTCACAAAAGTCCGCCACTTCCGCATTGGACCCGGGCTCCTGCTTGCCGAAGTCATTGGCGGGGAAACCGATCACGACCAGCCCCCGGTCACGATACTTGTCGTAGGTGGCCTGCAGCCCCTTGTACTGCGCCGTGTAACCGCAAAAGCTGGCCGTATTCACAATCAGCAGGACTTTCCCTCGGTATTGGCAGAGATCCTGTGGCTGGCCCTGCAGTGAATTGAAACGATGGTTGAGCATTGCGGGACATTCGGCCGCAAATGTCGCCGGACTGGACAGCCATATTGCCGATGCAAGCATCATCGCTCGCCCTGACGCACAAAATTTCATGTTTCCTCCGGGTGTCCCGGCAAAGGCGGGAGCATTGCATAAGGGTAACAAATCCAGCCGGGCTGTGAGGAAATGCTCGCGTTCCCGCAAGCCGACGCGGGAGACGCATCGCGACCCGGAAAACGCTCCCCGAATCCCTGCAGGCGCCGTGGGCGATGCCGGCATCTACCGGGTTGCGTGAGGGTGGCTGGTATAATTTGCGACTACTTTGCACGGCTTCCCGCGCGAAAATTTCCCGAAAATGCCACTCTACGCCATCGGCTTGAATCACCGAACCGCACCCATCGAGGTGCGTGAGCGCGTTGCATTTCCGCTCGAGGCACAACGCCCTGCCCTTGAGGCACTTAAGGCCGAGACCGGGGCGGACGAGATTGCCATGGTCTCCACCTGTAACCGCACCGAGATCTATGTGCGCGCCACCGATGTCAGCGCCGCCGTCCGCGCCGGCGAATGGCTGGCATTGCAGCCGGGCGCGCTGGGCACCAATCTGCGCCCGCATCTCTACCAGTTGGTCGAGGCGGACGTGGCGCGGCATGTGTTTCGGGTGGCGAGCGGGCTCGATTCAATGATTCTCGGTGAACCGCAGATCCTCGGCCAGGTCAAGCTCGCCGTCAAAGTCGCCGCCGAAGCCGGCATGCTCGGCGGCGCGCTCGACCGGCTGTTCCAGGACACCTTCAAAGTCGCGAAGCAGGTGCGCACCGATACCGCCATCGGCGCGACCTCGGTCAGCATGGCCGCGGCAGCGTTGAAACTGGCCCAGCAGCTGTTCGGCGATCTGCGTGAAACCCGGCTGCTGCTGATCGGCGTCGGCGAAATGATCGAGCTCGCGGCCACCCACTTCACCGCGCATGCACCCAAAGCGGTGGTGGTCGCCAACCGCACGCTCGAACGTGGCCGGGAACTTGCCGGGCGCTTTCACGCCACCGCCATCACGCTGCAGCAACTGCCCGAACGCATCCATGAATTCGACGTGGTCATCAGTTCCACCTCATCGACCCTGCCGATCATTGGCAAGGGCATGATCGAAAGCGCGCTCCGGCAGCGGCGCCACAAGCCGATATTCATGGTCGACCTGGCCGTGCCGCGCGATATCGAGGCCGAAGTCGGCGACCTCGACGACGTTTTCCTGTACACGCTCGACGGCCTCG
>JBDTSU010000078.1:0-12372 GCA_039930965.1 Betaproteobacteria bacterium | reverse complement strand
CTGCGGCGCCCTCGGCAGGCCATGCGCCTCCAGGTAGGCGGGCGAGGCGCAGATGACGCGGTGCAAATCGCATATCCGCCGCGCCACCAGCGAAGAATCGCGCAAATGACCGTTGCGGATCGCGACGTCGGCGCTTTCCTCCATCAGGTCGATGAGGCGATCGGTCACCGTGATATCGAGTTCAATGTCCGGGTAGCGCGCCAGGAAGCGCGGCAATGCCGGCGCCAGTTGATGCATGCCGAATGCGAAGCCGACGTTGATGCGCAGCATGCCCCTGGGACTGTGCGAAGACCGCGTCACCTCCATTTCCGCTTCCTCGATATCGGCCAGGATGCGCTTGGCGCTGGCGAAATAGACCTCACCTTCGGCGGTCAGCGCGAGCTTGCGGGTGGTGCGATTCATCAGGCGCACGCCGAGGCGGTCTTCAAGGCGCGTCACCAGCTTCGACAGGGCCGACGGTGTCAGGTCCAGGTCGCGCGCGGCCGCCGAAAAGCCGCCCAGTTCCACCGAGCGGACGAAGACCCGCATTTCTCCGGGTGTGTCCATCGCGCCTCCGAAATTTTTTGAATTGATTTCCACCATATCATGCCGATTTGGCCGATTGGCGGCAGGGCCGGTTTTTCGCTGCGGGCAATGCCATGCCGGTGCGGATATAATCTTTACCCGTGCACCCGTGATTGCCTCAAATGAAACGCCAGCACAGCAAATCCCCTCTCCGCCTGACCCGTGACGCCGAAAGACTGATCGGCCTGTCAACCGGCCTGGTTGCCTCCGGCAGCCGTGCCGAAGATACGTACTGGGAAGCCGGCATCAGCACGCTCGCCGGCAAGTTGATGGCCGCCGGCAACGATGCGGCCCTCGAATCGGCGCTTGACCATACCTTCCAGAGCAACCTCGCCGCGCATGATGTGCTCATTGAACTGGTGGAGGCCAGTGCCGAAGCCACCACGATCGAGGTTGACGGCAAGCGCTGGGACATCCTGCTGCTGGCGATGCCGCTGGTCGCGTGGTCTCGCTATGCGGTGCCGTCGGGGCCTATCCCCAAGGACGCCGTCGAGAACATCCTGCCGCACCTGCACGGCCACGTCCTCGCACAGGGCGCGCGTGCCTGCATGAGCCCTTACCTTTACAGCATCGACCAGATGCCGCGCGATTTTTCGAGCGTGCACAAATTGGTCGTCAAGCTGGGCGAGGCTGCGATTGCCGGGACGACAGCGCGCTTCGATTTCAGCAAGATGCCGGAGACCGCGCCGCTGCTCGCCGACACCCGGTTCCTGCTGGCGGGAGTCGCGGTTGCCCGCGGCAGCGCGCTGTTCCGCTGGCAGGAACTGGACACCCCGTCGGAACGCATGACCCGCAGCGATTGCCTGGAACGCTGGATTGCGCAATGCCGGCCGAACCTGGCGCGGCTGTTGCCGGGATGTGCATTTGAATCGCTGCTGCCCGACGCTTACTTCGTCAACTGCCGCGAATCGGATCGACGCGTGCGTCCCTATGCGATCCGTGCCGCCGTCGGATACTTGGAAAATACCCTCAAGACCACCGCGCCCGAACTGCGCGCGATCGTGGCCGGATTCGGCGAGCAGCGCGTCGACGAGTACCGCATCGCGTTCACCCCGCGCGGAAAGGACGATGTGGTGCATGGCATCGTCTGGCCGCTGTTCGGCCGCGAAGATGACGAGACCCAGCCGACACCCGCGCAAGACGTCGAGACCATCCTGGCCGAATGCAAAATCGGCGAGGTCACCAAGCTGAACGGGCTGTTCGCGCCCGAGTTTTGCGAAGACTGCGGGGCACCGCTGTTTGCCGATGCGGACAGCGAGATGGTGCATCCCGAACTGCCGGAAGAGGCCGAGACAGCGGCGGTGCATTACCACTGAGCCGAAGGGTACTTCTATTTACCTCCGTTCGCGCTGAGGTATCGAAGCGCTGGATCCGCAAGTTATTGAATTATCGTAGCCCGTTCAACCCTTCGATACCTCAGGGCGAACGGGGATCATATTTCGAGAAGTTACCCGAAGGGCTAATTCAAGCACTGGCGCGCCTTTCGGGCCGTTTTTGCCCGGAGAAGCGCACCCATGCTGGTGCCTGATCCGCACAAAACCGCAAAATGCCCTTTCCCTTGATTTCGCCGCCTGCAGATCAGGTTGCCGCAGCCTACCTGACGATCCACCATTCCCGCACGACGCCGCAGGGTAGCCTTCGGCAACCCGGCCTACGGCAAACGGATTTGGTCCACGGGTGAATCGGGAATTCCTGAATCGCTTTATTGGTGCGCGGTGCGCACCCTACTACTTCGCCTTCTCCAGCATCACCTTGAAAAACCGCGTGATGCCATCGCGTCCCATCTTTCGCGCATCCGCGAGTTCGCCGCCGTCGGTCTGATAGGCCACGCTGCCATCGGCGCGCACCAGCGCCACGGACGGAACGCCATTCTTCAGGATCTTCCCGTACCGATTGGCGACATCGAGATTGCGGTCAAAGCGACCGACATCGACTTTCACCACCACCAGCCGGTCCCTGACCAGCGTGGCCAGCTCGCCCTGGTGCATTTCCATGTCCAGCACCTTGCAATCACCGCACCAGTTGCCGCCGAAGACGATGAGCGCGGCCTTGTTCTCGGCTTTCGCGATTTTCAGCGCCGCCAGGACGTCCGCCTTGGCATCGGCCGATTCGTTGTAGGGCCTTCGCTCGTCGGCCGACGCGATGCTGACCATCAGCGCCAACGAGCACAGCGCGAGCCATTTTTTCACGGATTGTTTCCTCACGACGGTTTCAGGGCTCTATAGAGATAAGGCAGGCTGCGTTCCATCCGGTAGTCGATACCGGAATGGGTGTCGTCAAACTCCTCGTACGCGTGTTTGACACCGGCGGCGGCAAGACGTTTCGACAGGATGCGCGCACCGAAGTGGATGCTGTACTGGTCGCGCCAGCCGCAATCGACGTAAAGTCCCCGGAGCGATTTCAGGTTATCGGCATATTTGTCGACGAGATGGATGGGATCGTGCTTCAGCCACGCGTTCCAGCGCGCCTCGATGCGCTCGCCGGTCTCGAGATTGAACGGCAGGCGGAAGCCCAGCGGCGCCTTGGGATCGGCATCGTAACTGGCCGCCATGGCGATGATCATCAGGGCGTGGCCTTCCGCCTCGGAGAGCTTTTCCTTTTTCCACACATGATCGAGAAAATTCTTCACGCGGCCATCGTCGATGCCGAGCGCAGCGCCTTTTTCCTCGCGGGCGACATTGATGGCGCCGGCCACGCGCCGGATCTTGCGATGCTTCATGATTTCGGTGATCGTGCCCGGCCAATCATTCATGTAGACGAAATCAAAGTAGGCGTCGCCGGAATGGCTCGCCACGGCGCCCCAGTATTTCGCGTACTTCATGCCGTGAATGATGGCGCCGTAGCCGCCCGAGGACTTGCCGAAGCAACCGCGATGATCGCGCGAGGCCAGGGTACGGAATTCGCGATCGACCAGCGGGATCAGTTCCCGGGTCAGGTAGTCGGCGTAATTGCCGATGGCGGAGGAATTGATGTACTGGTTGCCGCCCAGCGCAGTGAAGCAATCGGGAAACACCAGGATGGCCGGGCCCATCTTCTTTTCGTGGATCAGGCGGGCGGCGCGTTCGGGAATGTTTTCTTCCAGGTTTCGCCAGTTGACATGACTGAAGCCCGAGCCCATGAAGCCGACCAGGTCGAACAGTACCGGGAATTTCTTGCCGCGCTTGAGGCCGGCGGCTTCGTCGTATTGCGGCGGCAGCCAGACAGCCAGTTTGCGGTGATGCGAGTCGCCCAGGGCGTTGTCCGCGAGCACACGCGAGGTGTGTTCAAGGATGACCGTGCGGCCTTCTGGCCAGGCGGGACGTTTCAGCGCCATGTCGGGATGCTCCGGAAAAGTCGAATCGATCTTGTCTGATGATTCGCATTATCGCAGAGCTTCCCGCGCAGGCAGTGGTTTTGTCGCGCATTGAATTGCTCCCTTGGCTGCCTGTGTTTAACCGCGCGTGGCGGTGACGACAATCGTGTCCATGCGCGCGACCGCCCCGGATTGTACGGTTTGCGCGACGGCCATTTCGCTGTCGGCGACGGCGTGTGTCGCTTCGTAACCGCCGATCAGCAGGACGGTGACGGCGACGCCGAATGCGGTGGCGACGAAACTGTTGGACTGGCGTGAATGAACGTTCAAGATGTCTTTCATGAGGGGCTCCATAGGGTGCTTAAGGTTGATGATTGGCTCCGTTTGTTAACGTAGGGTCACTTTAATTCCGCCGGTCAAACGCGCAAAGGGGATTGCGACCAATCGCAGATTCCGGCGCGCGAAAGGCAATTTCCCGGGGGCAAGCGCGAATCGGCAGAGAGGATTCCCGCGGACGGCGCCGAAAGTTCCCGCGACGCATGCTGCACCGGTCGCGCATCCAGCGGCGAGGCAGGCGCGTATGGAGTGCGAATTGGGTGCGCATTAGGTGCGCATTTGGCGCGCAAGGCCCTGCTAGAATTCCGCGCACCACCTCTCATCCCTGGACCCTCACATGAGCCTTTCCCTATATCGAGCAACCGTGCCGCCGCTGCAGAAGATGCTCGGCAACCTTAAACTGATCCTGCAAAAAGGCGAGTCCTATGCGCAGGCAAAAAAGATCGAGCCGACGGTGTTGCTGAATACGCGCCTGACCCTCGACATGTTTACCCTGACGCGGCAGGTGCAGATTGCGACCGATGTCGCCAAGGGCGCATGCGCGCGGCTGTCCGGCCAGGAGATCCCGAAATACGAAGACACCGAAACCGGCTTTGCGGACCTGTACGCAAGGATCGACAAGACGCTCGCTTACCTCGCGACCTTCAAGGCCGCGGATATCGACAGCCAGGAGGATCGCGACATCACCATCACGCCCGGCGGCAAGGAAATGCATTTCAAGGGAGAGGCCTACCTCATTCACTGGGCGCTGCCGAATTTCTATTTTCACGTCATGGCGACTTACGCGATCCTGCGCCACAACGGCGTCGACGTCGGCAAGATGGACTACCTTGGCAGTTTCTGATTCCACCGCGCCCGAAAGCGGCCTGGGCAAATGGTCGCGGCGCGCCGGCCTGACGTTGGCCGCGGGTGCCGCGCTCGGCTATGGCGGGATTGCCGGGTTCGTCTACCTCAAGCAGGAAAGCCTGATATTCCGTCCCGCGCCGCTGGCGGCAGACCATCGCTTTTCGATTCCCGGCGTCGAGGAGGTGACGGTGCCGGTTGCGGGCGCGACGCTGTCCGCGCTGCATCTCCGGCTGCCCAATCCGACGGGCATCGTTTTCTTCCTGCATGGCAATGCCGGAAACCTGCAGACCTGGATGACCAATGTCGACTTCTACCGGCGAGTGAACTACGACCTGTTCATGCTCGACTACCGCGGCTTCGGCAAAAGCACCGGACAGGTCGAGGGCGAGCAGCAACTGCATGACGACGTCCGCGCCGCCTGGAACACGATCGCATCGCAGTACGCCGGCAAGAAGATCGCGATCTATGGCCGCTCGCTCGGCACCGGCCTCGCTGCCAAACTCGCCGGTGACATCCAGCCTGACCTGACCATCCTGGTGTCGCCCTACTCCAGCCTGCAAGCGATGGGCGATGAACAATATCCCTGGCTACCGGCTTTCATCAATCGCTACCCGATGCGCAGCGACCAGTGGCTCGGCGCCATCCGCCGCCCGGTGATGATCGTTCACGGCGATCGCGACACGCTGATTCCGATTTCGCACGGCGAAAGACTGAAGAAGCTGCGCGCGGCAACGGAGATGATGGTCATCACCGGCGCCGGACACAACGACATCCATAAATTTCCCGCCTACCTCGATGGGCTGGCGGAGCGGTTACGGAAATTGTAGGGCCCGCTACCGCAACGCATCGATCACGCGAATCTTCTCATGGCGGTCCTTGCCGTCGCGCGATACCGTGAAATCGGCGACATTGCCGATACCGGCGCGATCGAGTTCGGCGACAAACGTCGACAGCGTCTCCACCGGCCGGCCGTTGACCGCCGTGATCACGTCGCCCAGCTCGCCGGTCCGGCGGTTCAGTGCTTTCATCCCGGCCTGCGCCGCGGGCGAGCCGCTGCGGATGCGGTCCACCACCACGCCCTTGATGCCATTGCGCGCCACCACGAACGGATCGAACGGGATGATGCCGATGCCCGGGCTGGCGGCGCGTCCGCGCGCAATCAGTTGCGGCACGATGCGATTGACCAGGTCGACCGGAATCGAGAAACCCACGCCGGCGGAGCTGCCGGACGACGAACGGATGGCGGTGTTCACGCCCACCAGCCGGCCGGCGCTGTCCAGCAGCGGCCCGCCGGAATTACCCGGATTGATGGCGGCGTCGGTCTGGATGGCGCCGGCAATCTCGGCGAATTCCTGCGTCGGCAGATAGCGATCCAGCGCCGAGATCACGCCGGTAGTGAGTGTGCGCGACAGTCCGAAAGGATTGCCGATCGCAATCACCGACTGCCCCACTCTCAGGTCGCGCGAGGAGCCCACCGGGATGGGTTTCAGGCCCGCCGGAATAGACTTCAATTTCACCACGGCCAGGTCGTATTCGGGCGCGCCGCCGACATAGTCCGCGGCGATCGGCTCCTTGCCGGCATCGAGCTGCACCACGATCTTGCGGGCGTTCTCGATGACGTGAAAATTGGTGACGATATGCCCGGCGCTGTCCCAGACAAAGGCGCTGCCGGCACCTTGCGCCACGCCGGCGGTAAAGAATCCCGTACGCTCCACCCGCTCGGTGGTGATATACGCGACCGACGGGGCGGACTGCTCGAACAAGGTCACCAGGCTCTTTTCCGCCTCAAGCAGCGGTCCGCGCGGCGCGACGGCGCGCGGCTCGACCGGCCGCTCGGCCGGGCGCTGCGCGTACAGCAGCGAGCCCATCGAGGCCATGGCAAGTGTCAATAGAAGTGCGGACAGGAAGGGTTTTTTCATATTTGTTGACAATGAGGTCGCTTGAGAAATTTCCAAGATGCGCCCGTTGCGGTGACGGCCGACTCCACGCAGCCCGCAGCCGGCAGGATCGTTAATCCAGCGGCGTCGCCACGAATTCGGGCAGCGTCTCGGCCCGGGCCGAGAACGCGGCCAGTGCCGGATAACGTTCAGCCTTCAATGCGTCGGCGACAACAAACTGCGCGAACCGCCACGCCACCGCGATCGTCAGGTCGTCCTGCAGCAGCCGCTCGCCATGCAGCCACGGCTGGGCCGTGCCGACGATCTTTTCCAGCTCGTCAAACGCGGTGCACATCTGGTGGGTGACGCGCTCGAGCCACGGCGCATGCTGCTTCTCCACGGGACGCAACGCCTGCTCGTAGTGGCGTTGCACGGCCTTTTCGCAGGCCACCAGCGCGACGCCGATATTCTTCAGCGCGTCGCGCCGCGCCTTCACGCCTTCCGGCATCAGGCGATTGCCGGCCGGCACCAGGCTCTCCACGTAATCGATGATCAAGGTCGATTCCATCAGGATCTCGCCGTCGTCGCACACCAGCGTGGGCGCTTTCACCATCGGATTGATCTTCTGGAATTCGGGATAGTTCCGGAACACCGACAACGAGCGGTGCACGAACGGCAACCCCAGCAGCTTCATGGAAATGGCCACGCGCCGCACATAGGGCGAATCGAGCATGCCGATCAGTTGCATGGGGATCTCCTCGCGGTTGGGACGCCAATTTTCACCCGAAACTTGTGACAAAACCAAATGACAAAACTAAACCGCGCTTGACAGTCGGTTTCTTTATATGTAACTTTCTGGTTACGCATTTGGACCGCCATGACTGAAGACGAACTCGATCTGCTGTTTCACGCGATGGCCAGCCAGCCGCGACGCGCCATCCTCGAGGTGGTGCGCGGCAGTCCCGGTTGCAACATGAATTTCGTTGCCGGACATTTCGAGTTTTCACGTATCGGCGTGATGAAGCATATCGATGTGCTCGAATCCGCCAACCTGATCATTTCGGAAAGAAGCGGTCGCGAGCGGGCGCTGTACTTCAACCCGGTACCGCTGCAGGAAGTGCACGAAGAATGGACCGACCATTACAGCCAGTTCTTTGCGACACGGCTGACCCAACTCAAACACATCGTTGAAAAGAAGGGGAAGTGAACATGGCAGAAACGACCAGGGCAATCTTTCGCGTCGTCATCAACGGCAGCATCGACGCCGTCTGGCGCGAATTGACCAAGCAGGGGGAAGCGCAGGCGGCGGTGTTCAATGCATGGCTGCACGCGCAGGCACTGGCACCAGGCAAGAAGATGCAGATGCGCACCGGCTCCGGCAAGTACGTCATGGTGGTAGGCGAGATTACCGATTTCACGCCGCCGACACGCTTCGCCCACACGTTCCGGTTCACCCAGTACGACGAACCCGAGTGCGAGGTGATCTACGAATTGAAGCAGCTGCCGGCCGGCGTCGAATGCACGCTGACAGTGGATCGCATGGCGGTGGGCAGCAAGACCGCCAAGGACATGCAAGGCGGCGGCACCATGATCGTCAACTCGCTGAAGTCGGTGGTGGAAACCGGCAAGCCACCGTTCGGCACGCGGCTGATGTACTTCATGTTCAAGTACCTGGAATTCGTCCTGCCGAAGAAGTCGGCAGCGAAAAACTGGCCCTTGTAGGGCGTGGCAATTTGAAGGTGCACTCGCCCGACACGCCGCATCGCGGGCTGGAAATCAACACGACGAAGGAGACAGGCATGGGCAAGATCGAAGACGCGGAAGCCACCATGAGGGCCAACCTGGAAAAGAACACCGGTAAATCGTTCGATGCCTGGATGGCGATGGCGCGCAAGAAGAATTTCGCCAAGCACGGCGAGATCGTCAACTGGCTCAAGTCCGAACATGAACTGGGCCACGGCTTCGCCAACATGATCGCGCTGAGGTCGCGCGAATCGGCTGAGCGCCCGCCCGACGGCGACGACCTCGTCGCCACGCAATACGCCGGTGCCAAGGCGGCACTGAAGCCGATCTACGACGCGGTCACGGCAGCCGTCGAGAAACTCGGCGGCGACGTCGAAATATCAGCGAAGAAAACCTGCGTGAGCTACCGGCGCAACAAACAGTTCGCGCTGATCCAGGCCTCGACGGCGACGCGCGTCGACCTCGGCATCAATCTCAAGGCAGAGCCCGTCACGGCACGCTTCGAAGCCTCGGGCAGCTTCAGCGCCATGGTGTCGCATCGCGTGCGGCTGACCAGCGTGAAGGATGTCGACGCGGAATTGAAGGGCTGGTTAAAGAAGGCCTATGACGCGGCGTAGCGGGGTCGTGCGCGCCGTTCTGAGCATGAAACACGAGCACTGGCGCGCCGTTCGGGGCGTTTTTGCCCGCTGAGGCGCGCCGGTGCTAGTGTTTGTTGAGACTCGTGATGTCACCGTTGCGTAGGTTGGGTTAGACGCGAAGCGGCGTAACCCAACAGATTTGTCCCGTTCAACCATTGTCTGTTGGGTTACGGCTTCGCCTAACCCAACCTGCTTACTCGTGCTTCGACAGGCCCAGCACGATCCGAGAAACGTCGAGTTCAACTTACGGCACCACCTCCACATTGATATCGCGGCTGTCCGCGCGCCCTGCTTCATCCACCGCGCGCAAGACAAAATGCCCGGCACGCGGCGGCTGCCAGGCGAGTCCTTCACCGGCGCCGGCCTCGCCCAGGAACGCCTCATTGGCGAACCAGAAAATCTTGCCGCGAGGACCTTCGGCACGAAGCGATACCGCCACCGGGTTTGAAATGCGCGTGGTATAGGTCACCGCGCGCAGTGGCGAAACGATCTGCGGCTCACCCGCCGGACCGGCACGGCCGGCGCGCGCGTCGCCGCAATCGGGCGCGCGCGGCGCTTCGCGGCGCGGCATGCCGGCATCGCGGAACAGGCGCTGCATGTCGGAGGGCCAGTATTCGATCACCTGCCACTGCGTGTCGGGGCCTTCTTCGCAAACCGCCTCGCCGCTGCGGCGGTCGATCAACACCCGCCGGTGCAAACTGGAAATGCGGATCGGCGATTTGCCCGGCACGTACCAGGTGGAAACGCACTGGTGGCAATCGGCGTTGGGCAGGTCGCCCGAGGCCGCGCAGACCTCCACACGCGTTAGCCGCGCCGGCGGCAGAGGCGGCGGAGATGCCGTCACCAGGCCTTCGTTGCGCAAGGCGTCGACGATATTGAAAAACAGCGGCGCCGCGGCGGAAATACCCACCAATGCGGGATTGCCGGCGCCGTCGAAGTTGCCGGCCCACACCACCAGCACATGGTGGTCGAATACGCCGGCGGTCCACGCATCGCGGAAACCCCAGGACGTGCCGGTCTTCCAGGCGACGGCGGGTTGCGCGGGCAGGCCGGTGTCGGGGCGCGGGTTGGTCTTCAGCATGTCGAGGGTGACGAAGGCGGCCTCTTCGGAAAGGAGGCGAGTCATTTGCGAGTTCCCCTCTCCCGGCCTGTCGGCCACCCTCTCCCGTGAACGGGCGAGGGACGTAATTTTGGCGGTCTCTTTGCGCCCTGTATAGACGATAGGCTTGAGTTCCCCGCCATTGGCCAGCATCGCGTACATCCGCGCCAGTTCTTCCATCGTCACCTCGCCGCCGCCCAGCGTCAGCGCCAGGCCATAGTGCTTCTCGCTGGCGAGATTGGCGACGCCGGAGGTCTTCATCAGGTCATACAGGCTCGGCCGCGTGAGGCGGGACGCGACCAGCACCGCCGGCACGTTGCGGCTCCGCGTCAGCGCATCCTGCGCGGTGATGGGGCCGATGAAGCGGCCGTCAAAATTTTCCGGGCTGAACGGACCGAACGCGGTCGGCGCGTCCTTCAGCACCGACATGGGGTGCAGCACGCCCTGGTCGAACGCAAGCGCATAAATGAACGGCTTCAGCGTCGAGCCCGGCGAGCGCTTGGCCAGCACGCCATTAACCTGGCCGTCGATTTCCGCATCGTGAAAATTGGCCGAGCCAACCAGGGCTTTCACCTGCATGCTGCGGGTGTCGAGCAGGAGGGCCGACGCATTGCGGATGCCGTGATCGCGATACTGCTCGATGCGCTGGGCGATCGCGCGCTCGAGCGTGGACTGCATCTTCATGTCAATGGCGGAAAAAATCTCGCCCCCTCCGTTATCGCGCAGCAACTGGTTGGCCAGATGCGGGGCGCGGAACGGCAGCGCCGCGGCCGGTTTCGCCGCAATCGCGTGCTTCGCGCCGAATTGCTCGTCGGCCGGGTGCCTCTCGAGCCAGAGTGCGGCCATGCGCGCGCGCGCCTCGGTCAACTCGGGCGATTGCGCCCGGTGGCCGCCGCGCGCCGCCGGGTTCTGCGGAATCACGGCGAGCGTGAACGCCTCGGGCAAGGTGAGCTCGGCCGCGCGCTTGTGGAAGTACACCAGGCTCGCCGCGCCGACGCCCTCGATGTTGCCGCCATACGGCGCGAAATTGAGATAGGCCTCGAGGATGTCGCGCTTGCTGTAGCGCGCTTCGATCCACAGTGCCGCGGCGATCTGTTTCAGCTTGCCGCCGACGCTGCGGCTGTCGATGTCGTAGAGCTTGCGCGCGAGCTGCATGGTCAGGGTCGAGCCGCCTTGGCGGCGCTCGCCGGAAAAGGTTGCGTACGCACTTCGCGCCAGCGCCAGCGGATTGACGCCGGGGTGCCAGGCGAACCAGCGGTCCTCGTAACGCATCACCGCTTCGGTGAGCTTGGGCGAAATGCCGTCGAGCGAGGTCCAGAGCCGGTATTGCTCGTCGCGCGCGGTGGTGAGGCGCAGGAGGGTGCCGTCTTCGGCGTAGACAGCGGAGGAGTATTGGGCGAGGTCCTGAAGCGGTGTCTTGGGGAAGAGGCGAAGCGCAAGCAGCAACACCACCACAACCGAGATGATCGCAAACGCAAGGCGCCGCAGCCCCTTTCCCCCGCAACGGGGGAAGGGTTTTGAGCGGAATTCGCGGAGCATGCTCCGCGCGCGCAAAACGGCATTCCGATGCAGCGGAATGCGCGCACTGCAAGTGGGGATGGCGGTGCCTCCGGGAGAACCGCCCCCATCCCAGCCTTCCTTGCAGGACGCGCCGGCCGCTGCATCGGCCAGCCGTTCCGCGCGCGCGACGCATGCGTCGCGAAACCCCCGCGTCACCCCCGTTGCCGGGGGAAGGGGCGACCTCATGGACCGCTTCACATGCAATTGATTACCCCTTTCTCACGCCAATGTTCCGTCGCGCCGCGGCTGATGCGTTCGCTGGACACGTCGCTTTGCGGTCGGTGAAGATGTGACGACCGTTTCATTTGCGCGCACGGCAACCGGCACCACCGGCGTCAATGGCGCAACCACCACATGCGTGAGGCGTCCAAAAAATCTCATACACTGTTCCCCAATTCCTTCAACTGGTTAAAATTT
>JBDTSU010000077.1:0-12474 GCA_039930965.1 Betaproteobacteria bacterium | reverse complement strand
TTTCCAGCCTATTCCTTCACCGTCGCCAACGACAGCGGCTTCACCGGCGCCTGTCCGCGCTGACGTCCGGCTTGCTCAATCGGTATCGACGCCGTATGCGCGATGATTTCGGCGGCGGCCTGACTGCAATAGCGCCCCTGGCAGCGGCCCATGCCGACGCGGCTGAATGCTTTTGCGCGATTGGCTTCAGTCGCGCCTTTTTCCAGTACGGTCCGGCGCAGTTCGCCCACCGAGATCGCCTCGCAACGGCAAAGCACCGCATCGTCCGGCAATCGCTGCGCCAGTTGCGCGGGCCAAGGAAAGGCTTCCGCAAGGCCGTGTCCGAATCGTTCCATTTTTGCGAGCGTGTGGCGCAAGCCCGCCAATGCGCTGGCATCGACCGGCTGGCCGAGATCCTGCAACACCGCGAGCGCAGCGAGCCGGCCTGCTGCCTCGGCGGCGTCCGCGCCGCGCACCTGCGCGCCGTCGCCCGCGAGATAGACGCCCGGCACCGAACTGCGCCCGTCGGCATCAACCGTGGGTAGCCATTGGCGCGTGCGCGATTCGAAGCGGAATTCACAGCGCGCCAGGTCGGCGAGCTGGGTCTCCGGACGCACGTGGTAGCCGAGCGCCACGGCGTCGCAGTCGAGGCGATGCGAATCGCCGGCGGCATCACGGAACAAAACCGCCTGCACGCCTGTTTCGGGCGTGCCGAGAATCTCCAGCGGCTCGACGCCGCTGTGTACCGGCACGCCGGCGCGGCGAAGAGTCAGGGTCATCAACATGCCGCGAAACAGCAACGCCGGTCGCGCCAGCAATTTCGGCAGCGCGGCGAGCCGCAGCCGCCACGGCGAGGTATCGAGCACCGCCGCGACCGTGGCGCCGGCTTTCAAATACTGGCTGGCAATGAGATAGAGCAGCGGACCCGTGCCCATGAACACGACGTTTCGGCCGATGCCGCACGCTTGCGACTTCAGTGCGATCTGTGCGCCGCCCAGGCTGTAGGTGCCGGCGTAGTTCCAGCCCTTGACAGGCATGACGCGGTCGGCCGCACCGGAACAAATGACCAGCGCGTCGTACGGCAGCGTCGATGTGCGGCCGCCGGCAACCACATGCAATTGCCGCTCGCTAACATTCCAGGCCAGGGTCTCGGGCCGATAATCTATCTGCGCGCGCAAAGCATCGAAGCTGCGATGCAGTGCCTCGGCGCGGGCGGCTTCGGTGCCGTACAGCGTGGCGTACGAACGGGTGAACGACTCCGGTTGGCGCCGGTAAATCTGGCCGCCATCGCGTCGTCCTTCGTCGATCACTGTCGGCCTGATGCCCGCGGCTAGAAGAGTTTCCGCGCAACGCGTACCCGCCGGACCCGCGCCGACGATGATGACCTGCGCCGGTTGCGTGCTCATGCCGCCGCCACCGGCTGGATGCGTTTCTCTTGCAGCAGTTGGTCCTGCATGCGCAGCAACTCCTCGCCGGTGTGATGGCAGAGGATTTCCTTTTCATCGGCAAGCTTGCGGCGCGGCGGCGGCGCGACGTTGCAAAGACCATCGACGCGCACCGGGCAGCGGCTCAGGAACGGGCAGAGGCCCGGCGTGTCCGTTGTGGCCGGCGCGGCATGCAATGGCGGCAGCAGCTTCGCCACGCGCGTCGATACCTCGTCAAGCCAGCCGGTCCGCAATTCCGGAACGGACGAGATCAGCAGGTCGGCATAGGGGTGAAACGGTGGTGTCAGCAGGGACTGTCTGCTACCGGTGTCGACCTTGCGGCCGGCGTACAGCACCACGATTTCGTCGCACACGGCCCGCACCGTCGAAATATCGTGGCTGATGAACATATACGACACGCCGAGTTCCCGCCTGAGATCGGCCAGCAGGTCGAGGATCGCGGCGCCGACCACGGTGTCCAGTGCCGACGTGACCTCGTCGCAGAGGATCAGGTCCGGCTCGGCCGCCAGCGCGCGCGCCAGGTTCACACGCTGTTTCTGGCCGCCGGAGAGTTCGCTGCTGCGCCGCTGCGCGAAGGCGGCGGGCAGGCGCACCAGGTCAAGAATTTGTGCGATGCGCGCATTGGCCGCTTCGCCCTGCAGGCCGTGGTAAAAAGCCAGCGGCCTGGCGAGGATGCGGCCTACCGTATGGCTCGGATTGAGCGCCGTGTCGGCGTTCTGGAACACGATCTGGATGCGCCGGAATTGATCCCGCGTTCGTTCGCCGAGCGTGGCGGGAAGCGGCGTGCCGTTGAACAGGATGGTGCCGCGCGCGGCGGGCACCAGCCCGGCGACCACACGCGCGAGGGTGGTCTTGCCGGAACCCGATTCGCCGATTACACCGATGGTCATGCCGCGCCGGATGGTCAGGTCGATTTCATCCAGCACCCGCGCGGCCGGCAACCCGTCCGACCCGGCGCGGCCGTAGCCGGCGACCAGTCCACGAATCTGCAACAAAGGCGTGTCTTCCGTTTTCGCCACGGCCACCGACTCGCGCACTTCGGGTGCGGCGGCCGCCAGCAGGCTTTGCGTGTACGGGTGTTGCGGCCGCGCCAGGATATCCCTGGTCGCGCCGGTCTCCCGCATTTCACCGTCGCTCAGCACCAGGATGCGGTCGGCCATCTGCGCGACGACCGCTAGATCATGCGAGACATAGATTGCGGTGGCGCCGCGTTCGCGCACGACTTTCTTGAAGGCGAGCAGGACTTCAATCTGGGTGGTCACGTCGAGCGCGGTCGTGGGCTCGTCGAGCACCACCAGCACCGGATCGGTAATGAGCGCCATCGCCGCCATCAGTCGCTGCAACTGGCCGCCCGAGACCTGGTGAGGATAGCGCCGGCCGATGTTGTCCGGATCGGGCAATGCCAGTTCGCGGAACAGGGTGATCGCCTTGGCCTCGGCTTCGGCGCGCGCCATCACACCGTGAATCAGTGCGCCTTCGATCACCTGATCGATGATGGTCTTCATCGGATTGAACGCCGCCGCCGCGCTCTGCGCAATGTACGAGACGGTGCGGCCGCGCATGCCGTAGAGCTGTTCGCGATCAAGTGCCAGCACCTCGGTGTCGCCGATGCGGATCGAGCCGCCTGCGATCCGGCAACCGAGGCGTGCGTAACCCAGCATCGCCAGCGCAATGGTCGTCTTGCCCGACCCCGATTCGCCGATCAGCGACAGCACTTCGCCCTTGGCGATCGAGAAGCCGACGTCCTTGACGATTGCCACCTCTTCGCCGGAATCCTTGCGCACCACGACCCGCAGGTCCTTGACCTGGACCAGATCGCTCATGTTAATTTTCCGCCCGCACGCTGCGGCCCGACAGGCTGTCGATGAGCATGTTCACGCTCACCGTCAGCGTCGCGATCGCCAGCGCCGGCATGATCACCGCGGGAGCACCCTCGCCCAGGCCGGAAATGTTCTCGCGCACCAGCGATCCCAGGTCCGCGTTCGGCGGCTGGACGCCCAGCCCGAGGAAACTCATGCCACTCAGCAGCAACACCACGAACACAAAGCGCAGGCCGAAATCGGCCAGCATCGGGTTAATCATGTTCGGCAGGATTTCCACGCAGGCGATGTAAGGCAGCTTTTCGCCGCGCGCCCGCGCGACTTGCACATACTCCAGCGTCTTCACGTTCACCGCCAGCGAACGCGCGATCCGGTAAGCGCCTGGCGTATAGCTTAGCCAGGCGGTAAGCATCAGCAACTGGACTGACGAGCCGAACGAAGCGACGATCACCAGCGCCAGCATCTTGCTCGGGATCGAAATCAGTGCATCCATGACCCGGCTCATCAGCTCGTCAATCCAGCGGCCCGCCACCGCGGCGGTCAGTCCCAGCGCTGTGCCGGTCACGCTTGCCGCCAGCGCCGCAGCCAGTGCCAGTCCAACCGTGTAGCGGGCGCCGAACAGAATGCGGCTCAGCATGTCGCGGCCAAGATAATCGGTGCCCAGCGGATTTTGTGTGGTCAGCGCACCGAACACGTCGGGAGCCACGATCGCACCGACCTCATAGGGCGCAATCGACGGGCCGAGCATCGCGATCAACATCCAGAACACGACGATCACCAATCCAACCAGCCCGGGAATCGGCAACGAGGAAACAAAGCGCCAGGCGGATTGCATCGACGTCCTGCTTTTGGGCGCGCTCATTTGCGAAGCCTCGGGTTGGCAACGATGGCCACCACATCGGCAACCAGCACCAGTACCAGATAGCCGGTGCAAAAAATCATCGCGCAGGCCTGCACCAGCGGCATGTCGCGGTTGGTCACCGCGTCGACCATGAGGCTGGCGATGCCGGGGTAGTTGAAGATCGTCTCGACGATCACCACCCCGCCCAGGAGATACGACAAACTCAGGGCGACCGCATTGGCGATCGGGCCGATCGCGTTCGGCAGCGCGTGTGTCAGCACCACCCGCACCGGCCGCGCCCCCTTGAGCACCGCCATCTCGACGTACGAGGCGCTGAGCTGGTCGATGACCGCCGCCCGTGTCATGCGCGCCATTTGCGCGATGATCACGCAGCACAGCGTCATGACCGGCATCGCATAGGCGCGCACGAAGGCGCCGAGCGTGGCGGTGTCGGCCGTGTTTGACAGGGCGGACAGCCAGTTCAGCTTGACGGCGAATATCAGCACCGCAATGGTGGCCACCAGGAATTCCGGGACCGCGACCAGCGACAGGGTGGCCAGGTTAAGGCCCCGGTCGAGCAGCGAACCGCGCCGCATCGCCGACACAATGCCGAGCATGAGCGCGATCGGCACCGACACGGCGGCGGTCACACCGGCCAGCACCAGCGAATTCGGCAGGCGGGTGGCGATCAGTTCCGTCACCGGCAAGCTATTCATGGCCGATTTGCCTAAATCGCCGGATACAAGGCCGCTCAACCAGCGGAAATAGCGGATATGGGCGGGTTGATCGAGTCCCATTTGCGCGCGCAGCGCGGCCAGCGTCTCCGGCGTGGCGCTTTGTCCGAGTGCCTGCTGTGCCGCATCACCGGGCAACAGCCCGGTGATGGTGAAGATGACGGCCGAGACAATGAGCAGCGTGAGGACGGCGGCGCCGATTCGTTGCGCGATCAGTTGACTGGTGCCGCCGGGCATCATGGCATCAGTTCCAAACAACTGTTTGCACGCAACTGGAAACGCGTATTAGCCATCGAGCCACACGTGTTCGGCAAACATATAACCCATGAATCCGCCAAGGGGTATCGAGGAGAGGCCCTTGAGTTTGGTGGAGTAGGCGTCGATGAAACTCATGAATACCGGGATGCCGATACCGCATTTCTCGTGCACCAGCACCTGCATGTCGCCGTACAGCTTCTTGCGCTTCGCATCATCGGGCTCCGCGCGGGCGAGCAGCAGCAGCTGGTCGAATTGTTCGTTCTTCCAGCCCGACTCGTTCCACGCCGCGTCGGACTTGAAGAACTGCGTGAATAGCCCGTCGGCGCTGGGCCGCGGATTGATATTGCCGAAACCGAGTGGATGCTTCATCCAGTGATTGGACCAGTAGCCGTCGCCGGGCACCCGATTGACGGTGAGATTGAGGCCGATCTTCTGCGCCGATTGCTGCATCAGTTGCGCGATGTCGATCGAACCCTCGGCAGCAGGAGAGACGACCACCGGTATCGGCGCGCTACCCAGGTTTGCCTTCTGCAAGTGAAATTTTGCGCGGTCCATGTCGAAGGGGCGCTGCGGCAGGCCGGCGAAGAAATACCGGTGACTGGGGGGAATCGGCTGATCGTTGGCGACCACCGCAAAGCCGCGGAAGATCGCGTCGCGCATTTGCGTGCGATCCATCATATATTTCATCGCCAGCACGAAGTCCGGATTGTTCGCCGGGCTCTTGTCCACCCGCATGACCAGGTCGGTGTAGAGCCCCGATTTGGTTTCCAGCACGGCGAATCCCGGCTTCGTGCTGATGCGCTGCGTCGAACGCGGGTTGACGGCGAGGATCAGGTGGACGTCACCCGCCAGCAGCGCGTTGACGCGCGCCGGCTCGTCGGAAATACCAATCAGTTCAATCTCATCCAGATACGGCTTGCCCGGCTTCCAGTAGTTATCGTTACGCACGCCGACAGTACGTATCCCGGGCTTGAATTCCTTCAACTTGTAGGGACCGGTACCGACTGCCGTGGTGAAATCAGCCGTGCCATCCTTGATGATCAGGAAGTGAGATGCCGCGAGGATCACCGGCAAGTCGGCATTGGCCACTGTCAACGTGATCTGGACTTCGTTCGGTCCGACGGCCTTGATGTCCTGAAACTGGTCTGCAAGTGACTTCGCCTTGGATGCGGTCGCCGGGTCCTTGTGTCGCAGCAACGAGTACACCACGTCGGCGGCGGTCAGCGGCTTGCCGTCGTGAAAACGCACGTCCTTGCGCAGCTTGATATTCCAGACCGTGCTTTTGTTGTTTCTGATCTCTTCGGCCAGCGCGAGTTGCGGCGTGAGACTTGCGTCGAGTTGCGTGAGGCCGCTGTAAAACATGAAGGCGCGGGTGTAGTCGGTTGACAGCGCGCCCTTCGCTGGATCTAGCGTGTCAGCGGCTGAACTCGACAGGGTGGCCGCGCGGATTCGTCCCCCTTTTTTCGGCGCCTGGGCGTAGGCCTTGCCGGCGCCCGCCAGAATGCTACCGGCCGCCGCGATCATCCCGGTGGATGCGGCCAGGCGTAATACATCGCGGCGCGAAACTCCGCGCCGAAGCGCGTCTTCGACCAGCCGACTGTCTACGTTTTCCAGTTGTACAACCGATTTTTTTTCACTCATGATTCTCGTCTCCTCGATTGAATACAGACCACTACCCACATCGTTCGATCGTAACCGTCAGCGACTAATGAATTGCGTCCTGCAGGCGGTACCAGGCGCCCACCAGCGGCAGGAACCACGGTTTGCCGAAATTGCCCGGAATGGCCGGCCAGCTGGAGTCCAGCCACGGATTGCTGGCGGCACGACCGTCCAGCACCTCGGACATCACCTGGCCCATGTGCACCGACATCTGCACGCCGTGACCACTATAGCCCAGCGAATAAAACAGTCCCTCGTGTTCTCCCGCCCGCGGCAAGCGGTTGGCCGTCATGTCAACCAGTCCACCCCAGCAATAATCGATACTCACGCCGCGCAATTGCGGAAAGTGCGCTTCGATGCCCGCATTCAGAATGTGGCCGCTCTTTTCATCGGAGCGCGGATTGGACATCGCAAATCTCGCCCGGCCGCCAAACAGAAGCCGGTTATCCGGTGTGGTCCGAAAATAGTTGCCGATATGGCGGGTGGTCACGTACCCCCGCCGTTTGGGCAGTAGGCGGTCGAGCAGCGCCTGCTCGAGCGGCGCAGTCACGACAATGAAGCTGCCAACCGGCACCAGCCGCCGGCGGAACCAGCCGAACGGCCCGTTACTCGATGTGCCGGTCGCGAGCAGCACCTGGCCGGCGTCGATGCTCCCCCGTTCGGTTGTGACGCGATAGGCGCTGCCGGACAGGCGCTCAAGTTTGGTCACTGCCGCAGACTGAAAAATACGCGCCCCGCGGCGAGCCGCCGCCTCGGCCAGACCCACCGCAAAGCGACCGACATGCAGCTGTGCGCTCTTTTTCTGAATCAGTCCACCATGAAAGCGATCGGAGTCGACTTCGTCGCGGATGCGCGCGGCGCTGACCAGTTCAAGATCCGGATCGACTTCGCGGTGCAAATCCTCATAGGTGCTGGCGAGCGCCGCAAAATGCTTGGGCTTGGCGGCCAGCTTCAATTTCCCGCCGCGTACAAAATCGCAGGCGATGTTTTCTTCACGGACGATGGTCTCGACCGTATCGACCGCCGCATCGAAAGCGCGGTAGATCGCCCGGGCGCGTTCGGCGCCCTTGCTCTCGACCAGCGCGGCAAAGCTGTGTGCGATGCCGTTGTTGCATTGGCCGCCATTGCGCCCCGATGCTTCGCCGGCAACTTGTCCTGCCTCCAGCACCACCACCGACGCGCCACGGCGCGCCAGCGCCAGCGCGGCGGAAAGTCCGGTGAAACCGCCACCGATGACCACCACGTCGGCGCGGCCGTCAACGGGCCCTTCCGCCGCACTGGTAAAGCGCGGCGCTGTTGCAAGCCAGTAGGATTCGAGTTTCATCGTCATATTGAGGAAATCGTCGTCCCAGCGAAAGCTGGGACCCAGTCCTTACACAGACTGACAATTGGCAGTCTGTATTGCTGACCAGTTATGCCCATGACAACTACCGATCTAGAGTGATGTTGAAGAGACTGGGTCCCAGCCTTCGCTGGGACGACGGGCGTTCGAGACTTCACGCGACACGTTGATTCAAGAATGAGATGGAAATGAAATCAAAGCCCGACGACACCCGGCAATCCGCCGATATCCTTGATTTCTGTGTAACCATAAAACGGCGTCGACGGCTCGTGGCCCCGCGCCACAAACACCTTGTTCTTGATGCCGATGTCATGTGCCGACATCAGGTCGTAACGAAAACTGGAGGACACGTGCAGCATGTCGTCGGGGCTGGCGCCCAACTGGTCGAGCATGTATTCAAATGCCTGCAGGCGCGGCTTGTAGGCCTGTGCCTGCTGGGCGGTATATACAGCATGGAATGGCGCCACCAGCTTGGCAACGTTATCGTGAATCTGGTCGTTCATTGCGTTCGACAGGATCACCAGCCGAAATTCCTTTGCCACCCGGCCGAGCGGCTCGACCACGTCCGCATGCGGGCCCCAGGTCGGTACGGCCTGGTAGAACTTCACGCCTTCGTCATTGCGATATTCTATTTTCCAGCGGCGGCAGGTGCGCTGCACCGCGTTCCGGAGCACGTCCGCGTAAGGTTTCCAATCGCCCAGCACTTCGTCCAACCGGTAGGCACTGAAGTCCTTGACGAACTGATCCATATTCTCGGCAGCGATGCGGTCGGCAAAAATTTCACGCGCCAACTCGCCCATGCGAAAGCGGATCAATGTGCCGTAACAGTCAAAGCTGATGTACTTGGGCCTGAAGATGGTCATGAAGTGCTCTCCGAATGAAAATTCACAGCAGATAGCGATTACAGCATATTGAAAAAAGTAGTTGCCGTTCTTTGGCGGGCGAAACAGCACACAAAAAACTGTTTTCAGGGTGCCAGTCAGCATACTTTGCGGCGCTCCATTGGCGGAATGCCATCGCCCGCAACAGAATCTGAACGGCGCAACAAAACCGCAAGATTGTCCTAGCTTTGCCATGTACTCAATGCGAAATTACCGGCAGTCAAGCCGAAAAGGAAAGTCAATTGACCCCGAAAAATGGATCCTCCGGACTCAAGTTCACGCGAATTGAGGCAAGGCATGTGCCCGCCGCGCACGATCTTTCGCTCAAAGTGAAATGGCCCCACCGGTTGCAAGACTGGCAGTTTGTGGAGCGTCTCGGTTCGGGTTTCGTCGCGGAAGATGAGACCGGGCTGGTCGGCACCGCGATGTACTGGAAGCACGATGCGCGCTACGCATCGCTCGGCATGGTGATCGTGTCACCTGCGCGTCAGGGACACGGTATCGGCGGACAATTGATGTCGCGGGTGCTCGAGGAACTCGACGGCAGAACCGTTCTGCTGCATGCGACACCTTCGGGCCAGCCACTCTACGCGCGCCTCGGCTTTGCTCGCTATGGCGCGATCGACCAGCACCAGGGCATTGTCACGGATTTGCCCATTGTTTCTCTGGCGCCGGGCGAGCGCCTTCGACCCATCGGCGCCAGTGACCGCGAGATGCTGGCCGCACTTGCCACGCAGGCCTCCGGCATGTCGCGTGCGGTGGTGCTGCCGGCATTGCTTGAATCAGCCGATGGAATCGTTCTGGATCGCGATGACGAAGCGATCGGCTTCGCGCTGATTCGCCGCTTTGGCCGCGGCTATGCAATCGGCCCGGTTATCGCGCCCGACCTCGACCGGGCGAAAGCGCTGATCGCGCACTGGATCAATATCCGGACCCGCAAGTTCCTCCGCATCGATGTGCCCGCGGATTGCGGCCTTACCGGCTGGCTCGAGGAGCGCGGACTCAAGCATGTCGACACGGTCGTCGCCATGGCGCGCGGCGTGCCTCCCGCACGCAATCAGGAAAAGCAGGTATTCGCGATTATCAACCAGGCGCTCGGCTGAGATACGTGTTATGACATTTCTTTACAAGGCAGACCCGGTGCGCGGCGCCGAATGGGCGCGGCTATTCGCACAAAAGGCGCCCGACTTGCCATTCCATATCTGGCCGGAACTCGGCGATCCGCTCGCCGTGCGGTACCTCGCGGCCTGGGAACCACCGGCGGCGCTCGCCACGACATTTCCGAATCTGGACGTTTTGTTCTGCACCGGCGCCGGCGTCGACCACTTTGACTTGTCGGCCGTGCCCGCCTCGATTCCGGTGGTGCGCATGATTGAGCCGGGCATCGCGGCCGGGATGGTCGAATATGTGACTCTCGCGGTCCTCGCCGTGCACCGCGATTGGTTTGAGTACAGCCGCCTGCAGCAGCAAGGCCTCTGGTCTCCAATTCGCGTGCGGCCGGTGGCGTCGCGCCGCATCGGCGTGCTTGGCCTGGGTGCGTTGGGTACGGCCGTCATCGATCGCCTGCAAAGCTTTGGATTTGCGTGCGGTGGGTGGAGCCGTTCGGCGCATCAGTTGCAAGGGGTCGACTGCTATGCCGGCGCAGAGCAATTGCCGGCATTCCTCGCGCGTACCGATATCCTGGTTTGCCTGCTTCCATTGACGGACACCACCCGCGGCATGCTCGATCGGGTGCTGTTCGACGCACTGCCGGACGGCGCTGCACTCATCAACGTCGGCCGCGGCGGTCATCTCGTACAGCAAGATTTACTGCAAGCACTCGACACCGGCAAGATTTCCACTGCGATCCTCGATGTCGCCGACCCCGAGCCGTTACCACCCGACCATCCGTTCTGGAAACATCCGCGCATCATGCTGACGCCCCACATCGCCAGCATGACCCAGCCTGAGACTGCGGTTGACGCCGTGCTGGCAAACATCCGGCGGCACCGCAATGGCGAACCCCTCATTGGCCTGATTGACCGCAGTCGCGGTTACTAGCGAAACGCGCGACCGAACCATCGGCCGCATATTGCACACACCGAATTGCGGTGCGGCACAAAATGCCGACGCGGGGCCAAATTCGCAATCCTTGGCAAATTAGACCCGCACTCTCGCAAGCACCCGCTACCGGGCCGCGACTAAGATGATGTCACCTCTTTGCCGCGACCCATCATGTCCTCCAAATCACTGCTCGATCTCGACCGCGACCACCTCATCCATCCCGTCGTCAGCTTCCGCGCCCACGAACAACGCGGTGTCACGATCCTCGAATCCGGTAAAGGCGCGTACCTGCGCGATGCCAACGGCAACGAACTGCTGGACGCGTTCTCCGGCCTCTGGTGCGTGAATGTGGGCTACGGCCACGACAGCATCGTGCGCGCGGCTGCCGAGCAGATGACCAAGCTGCCCTACGCGACCGGTTACTTTCACTTTGGTTCGGAGCCGGCCATCCGCCTGGCTGCCAAGCTGGTTGAACTGGCGCCCGCTTCGTTGCGCCATGTCTATTTCACGCTCGGCGGTTCCGATGCCGTCGATACGGCGGTGCGCTTCATCACCCACTATTTCAACTCGACCGGCCGCCCGCAAAAGAAGCATTTCATTACGCTGGAGCGCGGCTATCACGGCTCCTCGTCGGTTGGTGCAGGCTTGACAGCGCTGCCGGTGTTTCACACCAACTTCGATCTGCCGTTGCCTAACCAGCACTACATTCCTTCGCCGTATCCCTATCGCAACCCGGTCGGTACTGATCCGGCCGCCATCATTGCCGCCTCGGTCGCGTCACTTCGAACCAAAGTGGCGGAACTCGGCGCAGAGCGCGTGGCCGCCTTCTTCTGTGAACCAGTCCAAGGCTCAGGTGGCGTGATTGTCCCGCCCGTCGGCTGGCTCAAAGCAATGCGCGATGCCTGCCGCGAACTTGGCATCCTGTTCGTCGCCGACGAAGTGATTACTGCATTCGGCCGCACCGGGCCGATGTTCGCCTGCGAGGCGGAAAATGTCGAACCCGACATCATGACCGTCGCCAAGGGTCTTACCGCCGGATATGCCCCGATGGGCGCCGTATTGATATCGGATGCGATCTACGCCGGTATTGCCGACGGCGTGCCCGATGAGGTGCCGGTCGGCCACGGACACACCTATTCTTCCCACCCCGTCAGCGCCGCCATCGCGCTGGAAGTACTGCGCCTTTATGAAGAAGGCGGACTGCTCGCCAACGGCGTCGCGCAGACGCCGCACTTTGAAAGCGGATTGCAGAATCTCCTGAAGCACCCACTGGTGGGTGATGCGCGCAGCCGCGGCCTGCTCGGCGCCATCGAATTGGTCTCCGACAAGAACAGCAAGCGTGGCTTCGATGCCTCACTGAAGCTCAGTCAACGCATCTTTGAAACCGGATATCGCAACGGCCTTGTGTTCCGTGCATTCGGCGACAACATTCTCGGCTTCGCGCCGGCGCTTTGTTACACGGCGGAGGATTT
>JBDTSU010000076.1:0-12546 GCA_039930965.1 Betaproteobacteria bacterium | reverse complement strand
TCGGCGGTGATGTTGAAGTGCCGATAGAGATCCGCCGCCGGCGCGGATTCGCCGTAGGTGTCGATGCCCACCGTGCCACCTTCCAGACCGACATATTTCCGCCACCCCGAAGTAACGCCGGCCTCGACCGAAATACGCGGGATGCCGGCGGGCAGCACGTTGGCCCGGTAGGCGGCGTCTTGCCGGTCGAATGCCTGCGTGCAGGGCATGGACACGACGCGCGCGGGAATGCCGCGCCGGGCGAGATCCGCTTGCGCGTTGATGGCAAGGGCAACTTCCGACCCGGTCGCGATGATGATGATTTTGAGGCCACCCTGCGCCGGCGATAATTCGTACCCGCCGCGGCAAACGTTGGCCATTGCCGTCTCGGTGCGTGTCTGGAAGGCGAGATTCTGCCGGCTGAACAGCAAACAAGTGGGACCGTCGCGGCGCTCGATGGCCCGGGTCCAGGCAACGGCGGTTTCGACCGTGTCGCAGGGCCGCCAGACATCCATGTTCGGAATCAGGCGCAGGGTCGCGGTTTGCTCCACCGCCTGATGGGTGGGACCGTCTTCACCGAGGCCGATCGAATCGTGGGTGTAGACGAAGATATTGCGGATTTTCATCATTGCCGCCATGCGCAGCGCATTGCGGGCGTATTCGGAGAACATCAGGAATGTCCCCGTGTAGGGAATGACGCCGCCGTGCAGCGCCATGCCGTTGGCGATGGCGGTCATGCCGAATTCGCGCACGCCAAAGTTGATGTAGTTGCCGCCCTGCGTCGCATTGATCTGCTTCGACCCCGACCAGTTGGTGAGATTGGACCCGGTCAGGTCGGCGGAGCCGCCGAGCAATTCGGGCAGTGCCGGCGCCAGTCCCTCAATCGTCTGCTGCGAGGCTTTGCGGGTGGCAATGGTTTCGGCTTTCCTGTTTGATCCGGCGAGAAATGTCGCGACGATCGCGTTCCATTGGCCGGGTAGTTCACCGGCCATGCGGCGCCGGAATTCGCCCGCCAGGTCAGGGAAGGTCTGCGCGTAGACGGCGAATCGCGAATTCCAGTGAGTCTCCTGTTGCGATCCGTGCGCGTGCGCGTCCCAGGCCTCATACACCTCGCGGGGTATCTCGAAGGGCGGAAAGTGCCAGCCGATGGCCTCGCGGGTGGCCGCGATTTCCTTGTCGCCAAGTGCCGCGCCGTGAACACCTTCCGTACCCTGTTTGCCGGGTGAGCCTTTGCCAATGACCGTCTTGCAGCAAATCAGGGAAGGTTGCCGGTCGTTGGCTTTGGCCGTTGCGATGGCATCTTCAATGGCCGTGAAATTGTGTCCGTCAACGCCGGCGATCACCTGCCAGCCATAGGCGGCGAAACGCGCAGGGGTATTGTCGGTAAACCAGCCCTCGACTTCGCCGTCGATGGAGATGCCGTTGTCGTCGTAGAAGGCGATGAGCTTGCCCAGTTTCTGGGTGCCCGCCAGCGAACAGGCTTCGTGCGAGATGCCTTCCATGAGGCAGCCATCGCCGAGAAATACCCAAGTGTGGTGGTCGACGATGGCGAACCCGTCGCGATTGAAGGTGCGGGCGAGTTCGCGCTCGGCAAACGCCATGCCGACCGCATTGGCGAGTCCCTGGCCGAGCGGGCCGGTGGTGGTTTCCACGCCGGGCGTGCAGCCGTATTCGGGATGCCCCGGGGTCTTTGAGTGCAGTTGCCGAAAGCGCTTGAGCTCGTCCATCGGCAGGTCATAGCCGGTCAAATGCAGCAGTGCATACAGCAGCATCGAGCCGTGTCCGTTGGAGAGAACAAAACGGTCGCGATCTGCCCACTTCGGATTGGCCGGATTGTGGCGCAGATGTTTCCGCCACAACACCTCCGCGATTTCCGCCATGCCCATCGGCATGCCCGGATGGCCAGAGTTCGCCTTTTGTACCGCATCCATGGCCAGGGCACGGATGGCATTGCTGAGGTCCTGACGATCGACCGGTTGCGGTAGTACAGATCTTTGCGGAATCATGGCGAGGTCCTTAGCGGAGCATGGGTTGAATCGTTGCGGGAATGCGCGGTGATTTTGAAACTCAAGGCCTGGCGCGGCGTTTGGGGCAACAATGCCCCGGAAGCCGCGCCGAATGGCGATCTGCAAAATTAATGCGGTCGCGGCAGGCAATCCCTAGCCTGCATATTTCATGGGTCGGCCCCTTTTCGTTGCCATTTTCACTCTGGGCAACGGTCATGTTTGTGAAATCGAATTTGTACTTCGCAATACGCCGGGCCTGCGCGCTCGATAGTGGGCCGCTGGCCGGCGCCGGGTTTGCCAGATGAGCGTTCTCTTCCCGTGGCATGGCTCGCCATGCCGTGGTCAGTCGAACGAAAAATCGCTCGCCCATCGACGCATTCTCGAACGCCGCCCCATGAATTATGCAGGCTAGCCAGCCAAGGCACGTTTGCGCCTTTCCATCATTCGCCAGATGAATGGGGTAAAAATCAGCTGCATCGACAGTTCCATCTTGCCGCCAGGCACGACGATCGTATTGGCGCGGGACATGAAGGAATCGTCGATCATGTTCAGCAGGTAGGGAAAGTCGATGCCCTTGGGATTGGCGAAGCGAATGACCACAAAGCTCTCGTCGGCCGCCGGTATCTCTCGCGCGATGAACGGGTTTGAGGTGTCGACGCAGGGAACGCGCTGAAAATTCACGTGTGTCTTCGAAAATTGCGGACAGATATAGTGCACGTAATCGGGCATGCGCCGCAGGATGGTGTCGGTGACGGCCTCGGTGGAGTATCCGCGCTTGGACTTGTCGCGCCAGAGCTTCTGAATCCACTCGAGATTAATCACCGGCACCACGCCGATCAGCAGGTCCGGGAACTGGGCAATGTTGACCTCGGGCGACACGACGCCGCCATGCAGTCCTTCGTAAAAAAGCAGATCGGTGTTCGGCGGCAGGGTTTCCCAGAGCGTGAAGGTGCCGGGTTCCTGCTGGTACGGCGAGGCTTCCTCGTCATCATGCAGGTACTTGCGACGATTGCCGCTGCCGGTGTTGCTGTAGTCACGGAACAGGGACTCCAGTTCGGTGAACAGATTGTTCTCCGGCCCAAAGTGGCTGAAGTTCTTGTTGCCCACCTTTTCCGCCTCGGCCATCTTCATCTTCATTTCCTTGCGGTCGTGGCGGTGAAAACTGTCGCCTTCGATAATGGCCGCGGAGACGTTTTCACGGCGGAAGATGTTTTCAAACGTGCGCGTAACCGAGGTGGTGCCCGCGCCGGAGGAACCGGTGATGGCGATGATGGGATGACGTTCAGACATGGTGAATGGCCTCAGGCTTGGTAGCGGAACAGGCTGCGTTCATTGAACAGGGGAGGGTAGGTATCGTCGCTGGCCGGCTCCGCGTGATAGCGCTCGATACGCTCAACTTCGTTCTTCGAGCCGAAGACGAGGCCGATGCGCTGGTGCAAGGAGGTGGGGCGAACCGTGAGAACCGGTACTCTGCCCGTGCTGGCCCGGCCGCCGGCCTGTTCCATGATGAAGCCGATGGGATTGGCTTCGTACAGCAAGCGCAGGCGACCCGGCTTGGCGGGGTCCTTGGTGTCGCGTGGATACATGAAAACGCCTCCGCGGATCAGGATGCGATGCACGTCGGCGACCATGGAGGCAATCCAGCGCATGTTGAAATCGCATCCGCGCGGCCCGGCCCTGCCGGCGAGGCACTCGTCCACATAACGCTTGACCGGCGCCTCCCAGAAACGGCTGTTCGAGACATTGATGGCGAATTCACGGGTATCCACAGGCACCGTCATGAGCGGGTGCGTGAGCATGAAGTCGCCGAGGCTGGGATCGAGCGTGAAGCCATTGACGCCGGTGCCGACGCTGAGGATGAACATGGTGGTCGGCCCATACAGCGCATAGCCGGCCGCAACCTGTTGCGAGCCCGGTTGCAGGAAGTCCGCCAACACCGCGTCCTTGCCGCCAACCGCTGCGCGTAACACCGAAAACACGCTGCCCACCGAGACGTTCACGTCGATATTGGACGAGCCATCCAGTGGATCGAATACCAGCAGGTATTTGCCGCGCGGGCATTGCGGCGGCAGCAGATAGGGCTGCTCCATTTCCTCCGATGCCATGCCGGCAAGGTGACCACCCCATTCGGTCTCGCGCAGAAAAAGTTCATTGCCGATCACATCGAGCGGTTTCTGTGCTTCGCCCTGCACGTTTACGGCGCCGGCAACGGCATCCCCATCGGCATTGGCCCTGCCGCCTTCCGCCAGTTCGCCAAAGGCGACGGCTCGCGCGATTCGCTTGCAGGCCGTGGCGACGTCGAGAATGAGACTGTTGAAATCCCCGCTGGCGCCCGGGAACCGCCGGCGTTCCTCGATCAGGTACTGGGTCAGGGTCATGCGGCGGGTATCGGTCGAGGCGGGTGTCATGGCATTTTCCGGGCGGGGAGGGGGATTGGGGGAATTCAGTGCGCGGCAGCCGCGCTACGAAGGCGGCGAATGATGCCGCGATAGGCGCCGTCGTCATCGGGCGCCGCGAATACCGCGCTGCCGGCGACAAAGGTGTCAGCGCCGGCGGCGGCGATGGCGGCAATGTTGTCGGCCTTCACGCCGCCATCGACTTCCAGCCAGATGGCCTGGCCGCCGGTTGCCTGGTGCGCGTCGATGCGCGCGCGTGCCGCGGTCAGTTTCGGCAGCGTCGATGGGATGAATTTCTGCCCGCCGAATCCGGGGTTCACACTCATCAGCAGGACGATGTCCAGCTTGTCCATGACGTGGTCGAGAAAATCGAGCGGGGTGGCCGGATTGAACACCAGGCCCGCCTTGCAACCGTGGTCGCGAATCAGCCCGAGGGTGCGATCGATGTGGCGGCTGGCTTCGGGGTGAAAGGTGATGATGTTGGCGCCGGCCTTGGCGAACATCGGCACCATGGCATCGACCGGCTCGACCATCAGGTGGACATCAATGCCGATCGTGACATGCGGGCGGATCGCCTCGCAAACCAGCGGACCAATCGTCAGGTTCGGCACGAAGTGGTTGTCCATCACATCGAAGTGCACCAGGTCCGCACCCGCCGCCTCGATGGCGCGCACCTCTTCACCGAGACGGGAGAAGTCGGCCGAAAGGATGCTGGGTGCGATGCGAATGATCATCGCTGTTTTCCCGCCCGGAGCGGCGTGGATGCATGCGCCGCCTGGGCGGCGAGCAGCATGTTTTCGATTTGATCGATTCCCAGTACCGCATTGCCGACTCGCGCCGCACTCGCGGCGTCGAGTGGATGTGTCTGATCGCCCAGGCTCGTCACGATCAGGTCGGCCCCGGTGAAATCGTGATCGCTGTTCCATTGCGTGGGGGTCACGATCGTATACAGCCCGGCCGCTTTTGCCGCGCGCAGGCCGTTGACCGAATCCTCGAAGGCGACACATTCGTGACGCGGCACCCGTAGCGTGCTGAGCACCAGGTTGTAAATATCCGGAGCCGGTTTCTTGTGTTCAACCAGGTCGCCGGCGCCGACCGCATCGAACCAGCCGGTGCCGCGCGCGCCGAGCGCGGAATCGAGCAGCGCATGCACATTGTCGAGCGTGGTGGTGGTGGCAAGACCAAGTTTTATTCCCGCTTCGCGTGCTTCAACAAGCAAACGCTTGATGCCTGGGCGAAAGGACAAGCCCCCGTATTCAGCCAGCTCTTTGTAGATGCGCGTCTTGGTGCGATGAATCATCGGAATGCAGTCGTGAAGCGTGCGCCGTTGCGGTGCCTCGAGTGGCAATTGTTCGATGTAATGGCCGATGCGCTCTTTTCCGCCGGATATTTCCAGCAGTTTCTTGTATTGCTCGCGCCCCCATTCCCAATCGAGTGCCATTTCCAGGAAGGCGGAGTTGAACGCCTGGCGATGCAGTTCCTCCGTGTCCGCGAGGGTACCGTCGACATCGAAAATGAGCGCGCGCAACATGTCAGGCCGCGACTTTCTGCCTGGCGATGCCCAGCTGCTCTCGCCAATTCGGGTAAATCCTGTCGGCGTCGCCCGGGAAAGACTCAAAAGCGCGGGCGAATTCCTGGTGCTCCCGGGCCCACTGGATCGGATCGGCGCCGGCCTTCCAGCACTCGTAGGCCTGGCGCAGCGACCTGGCGCCGGCGGCCGGGCTGTCGAGGTGACCATAGGCGCCGCCGCCTGCCGTGTTGATGACGTTGCCGTGGCCGAGGTTTTCGAAGAATCCGGGCAAGCGCAGCGCGTTCATCCCGCCGGAGATGATCGGCGTGGTCGGCTTCATGCCATACCAATTCTGGAAATAGGCCGGTCCCTGGCATTCGTCGCGTTCGATCATGTAGGCGAGGACGCGATCATCCTTGGCGCCTTCCATCTTGCCGAACCCCATGGTGCCGACGTGGATGCCGGAGGCGCCTTGCAGCCGCG
Source organism: Betaproteobacteria bacterium (assembly GCA_039930965.1). Taxonomy (GTDB): domain Bacteria; phylum Pseudomonadota; class Gammaproteobacteria; order Burkholderiales; family Usitatibacteraceae; genus UKL13-2. The sequence goes on along the minus strand of JBDTSU010000076.1, from coordinate 6,172 downwards.
ACATTTTGGAAAGCACAAAGGAGGTATAGCCGCGCTTGGCGCTGGGCGAGGTGACCGCGCCATGACCGGCACGGTGATAGTGCAGATACTGGTTAGCGAAATAGCGGCGTGCGGTGGTGATCATGCCGGGACCGCCGACATAGCCATCGACCAGGAACGCCACCTTGTCGGCATCCGGCCCGAAGACACCGAGGATGTATTCGCCCCGGGCGATCATCTCACTGTGATCGTCGGCGGTGATGTTGGCCGAGAAGATCTTGGCCTCGCCGGTTTCGTCCATGGCGCGCTTCATCGCGTCGGCCACCAGCGGGATCACCTTTTTCATGGGGCAGAACACCTGGTTGCCCTGGGGTTCGTCGTTCTTGATGAAGTCGCCGCCGAGCCAGAACTGGTAGGCGGCGGTGGCGAAGGGCTCGGGGCGTAGTCCAAGCTTCGGCTTGATGATGGTGCCGGAAATGTAGCCACCGTCCTTGACCGGGCGGCCGAGGATGCGCCACAGGTCGGAAATATCCCTGGCCGGCCCGTCGAACAATTCGATGGCGCGACGCGGCATGTAGAAGTCGTACATCTTGGCGTGTTCGATATCGCCCATGCCCTGGTTGTTGCCGATGCACAAGGTCAGGAAAGACACCATCATCATGCGGCCATCGGTGATATTGCGGTCGAACAGTTCGAGCGGATAGGCAATGCGCATCTCTTCGCTCGCCTCGTCGATCAGGTAGACCAGCGCGTCCACGCCTTTGGTGAAGTCGTCCGTGGTACAGACGTCCACGTTGGTGCCGGTCGAGGATTCGGCCGCGAAATGCGCGGCGGTTTCCAGATAGCCATGACCGGCGAAGGGCTTCATCTTGTAGGCGACCAGGATATGGCCACCCTCCTTGATCAGGTCTTCCTCTTTCAGGCTAAGGTCGGCGTATCGGCTCGATTGATCCATGGTCTGCTCCTTTGTCGAATGGGTCCGCTGTCGTGCGTGCCGGTGAATTCCGATTTCCTGCATCGCGCGCCGGGTAGATATTGCAATCGAGTGTAAGGAGAACCCACGATAAGAAACAGTCACATTTTGTTATATGTACAATAAGCAAATGCTTATATTGAAAATCCTGCCATGAAGAATGTCACCTTTCGCCAGTTGAAGACATTCGAGTCCGTGGCGCGCCTCCTCAGCTACACTCGGGCCGCTGAAGAATTGCACCTGACACAGCCGGCGATTTCCATGCAGATCAAGCAGGTCGAGGAAAACGCCGGCATGGCGCTGTTCGAACAGATCGGCAAGAAGACCTTTCTCACCCAGGCGGGAGAACAGGTCCAGCGGCTCGCCCTTGAAATGCTCAGCCAGGTCAAGGATTGCGAAGATTCGCTGGCCTCATTGCGAGGCGCGACCGGCGGACACCTGGACCTGACCGTCGTCAGCACCGCCAAGTACTTTGCGCCCCAATTGTTGTCCATGTTTTCCAAGTCACACGCCGGTGTCACGGTCAAGCTGCTGGTCAACAATCGGGAACAGGTGGTTCAGCAGTTGCTGGAAAACCGCGTCGATCTCGCCATCATGGGCCGGCCGCCGCCCGGGCTGGAGGCGGTGGCGTCGGCATTCGCCAAGCACCCGCACGGCATTGTCGCGCCCCCGGACCATCCGATGGCGAAACGCAAGCGCATCAACCTGAAGTTGCTGGCCGACGAGAACTTCCTGATCCGCGAGTCCGGGTCCGGGACGCGCACCTCCATGGAGCGGGTATTTTCCGAGCATGGCGTGAAAGTGGCGAGCACCATGGAAATGGCCAGCAACGAGACCATCAAGCAAGGCGTGATGGCCGGACTCGGCCTGAGTTACCTGTCGCTGCATACAGTCGGACTGGAGTTGACGGCCGGAAAGCTGGTGCGCCTCGATGTCATCGGCACGCCCGTCGTTCGCGAATGGTTTGTCATCCAGCGCAAGGGCAAGATCCTGTCGCCGCTGGCCGAACGGTTTCGCGAATTCCTGATAGAAAAGGGCGCGGGGCTCATTGAAGACACAACAGGCATTCAAACCAGGTGAATGATGGATGGGTAGTTCCTCGCGAGCGCCCGGCGTCATGACGGGCCATTGGCGCGTGGCCGGGTTATCGGACCTCCGCGAAATCCCGCAGGCAGGAATCCCGGTGACGACATGCACCGGGACGAGCGTATTGTGCGATGAAACCGCCAGTCACTTTCCGCAGGTATTTATTCCGAATAGCGGATAGGCCGGGCAATAGCCGATGAGGGAAGTCGCGATCGGCACGACTCCGATCCATCCCCAGACTCCGATCGCACCGGACACGGTCAGGCCGACCAGAACGACGCCCACGCTGGCGCGAATGATGCGGTCAAGGGTTCCAATGTTCGTCTTCATCATCTTTTCCTTTGGGTTGAAATGAAATTGGCAGGCTGGCTGGCAGTTTGTTGAAAATCGAAATGTCACAGCAAGTCGTGGTCATTGCAAACTACTTCCCTCTTTTCTAAAGAGGGACTGAGGGAGATTTTCGGTCGTTGTCTTGTCACAACCGCTGTGCTGCTCTCTCGTTACGCTCTCCCCTTTTGCAAAGGGAGAAGTGCCCAGCTATGAGTACGTATGAAATGAATATCGCGAATTCCAACAAACTGCTATCGCTTTGCGCGCTTCGATTTGGGGACGCAAAACTGCTGGTGCAGCACACGCATTACCGCCATCGCTTCGCTGCTCGCAACCGAGTAATAAATCCGCTTGCCGTCGCGCCGGGTGCTGACCAGGCCTTCATCGCGCAGGACGCCCAATTGCTGTGACAGGGTCGGCTGGTGAATGTCCAGCGACTCCTCGAGTTCGCTGACGCAGCGTTCACCCTGTGCGATCTGGCAAAGCAGGAGCAGGCGGTCCGGATTGGACAGGGTCTTCAACATTGCGCAGGTACGCGACGCTGACGCACGCATGCTGTCAAGGTCGATGTCGGTGGCGGTATGGGTCATGTCGGACTCCGGTATCAACATATTTTCAAACAATATATTGAAAAGTATAGTGAATGTCAATATAATATCAACAAATATACTGTTATCCCTCTAAATCGTTTTCGGAAGGACCGGCCATGAAACACAAACTGCTGCTCTCGATACTCCTGTTGACGGCCGTCGCCCAGGGCGCGGCTGCCACCGAGTCCGGAGCCGCCCTCGCTTCCGCTCCCGCCCGTGCATCGGGCAAGGCTGCGGCCGTCAGTGCCGACGGGGTGGTGGAAGCGGTGCGCCAGACGGTGTTGGCCGCGCAGGTGGCCGGCGCCATCGTGGAATTGCGGGTAAAGGCGGGCGATGCGGTGAAGGCGGGCCAGGTGCTGGCGCGCATCGACGCGCGCGCCGCGGATCAGTCCGCAAGTGCCGGTCAGGCACAGGTGCAGGCAGCACGCGCGTCGCTGGACGTCGCCGCCAAGGATTTCGCGCGGCAGAAACAATTGTTCCAGAAGCACTTTATCAGCCAGGCCGCGCTCGATCAGGCGGAAGCTGTTTACAAAGCGGCCGAATCGCAAGTGGCCGCGCAAATTGCCCAGGCTGGTGCAATGCGCACGCAGTCCGATTTCTTTGTTCTTCGGGCACCCTACAACGGCATCATTGCCGAGGTCCCGGTCGTGTTGGGTGACATGGCCATGCCCGGGCGGCCGATATTGACGATTTACGATCCCTTGTTCCTGCGGGTCACGGCCGCGATTTCCCAGACGATTGCGCTGTCGCCGTCCCTGCAGCAGGACGCCAGGATCGAGTTGCCGGGCGCGACCGGCGCACAAAAATCCATTGCGCCCACGCTCGTCAGCGTGCTTCCCACCGCGGACCCGAACACCCACACGCTGCAAATTCGCCTTGATTTGCCCGCCGGGACCGCCAACGCGGCGCCCGGCATGTTTGCCCGTGCCTGGTTGCCGGTGACGGGCCCGGCCGAGGGGCGGGTGTTTGTGCCGGCACAAGCTGTTGTTCATCGTGCGGAAATGACCGGCGTCTACGTGCTCGATGCCGCCGGCAAACCGATGTTGCGCCAGGTTCGTCTCGGTCGCGCCGCCGATGATTCCATCGAAGTACTGAGCGGGATTTCGGCGGGCGAGCGGGTGGCCACCGATCCCCAAGCTGCCGCGCGAGTGCGTTGATGACCATGAAAACAAGTCTTGGCCTGTCCGGGCGCACCGCGGCTACGTTCCTGCGGGCGCAAATCACCCCCTTGCTTGCGCTGACGGCACTGCTGCTGGGCGCATTTGCCGTGTTCGTCACGCCGCGCGAGGAAGAGCCGCAGATCAACGTGACCATGGCGAACGTGTTGATCCCGTTTCCCGGTGCATCGGTCCGCGATGTGGAACAAATGGTCGCCGCGCCGGCCGAACAGGTGCTCTCGCAAATCGCGGGCACCGAACATGTGATGTCGGTGTCGCGTCCGGGCATGGCCATCATCACCGTGCAGTACAAGGTTGGGGTACCGCGCATCGATGCGCTGGTGCGCCTCTACGATACGGTAAATGGGAACGCCGACTGGTTGCCGAAGGGGCTCGGCGTGCTCGATCCCTTGATCAAGCCAAAGGGCATCGATGACGTGCCTATCGTTGGCCTGACACTGTTCAGCAAGACCGCCGGTGCGTTCGACCTCGAACGGGTCGCGCACAGTATCGAGACGGATCTGAAGCGCGTCGCCGGCACGCGCGAAGTACGCACCGTCGGCGGTCCCGGCCGAGCCATCATGATCGAGATCGATCCTGCCCGCTTGTCTGGCAGCGGGGTCACCGTGACGGACCTGCGCGGCGCGCTGCAATCGGCGAATGCCGGTATGCCGGTGGGCGACCTCCTGTCGGGCAATCGTGCCGTGGCCATTGAATCCGGACCGTTCTTTGAGAAGGCCGAAGATCTCGCCGACCTGGTGGTGGGCGTGCGTAGCGGCAAGCCGGTATTCCTGCGTGATGTCGCTGCCGTGCGGGATGGCGCGCCGCCGGCAAGTCATCAGGTTTGGCATGGCACCAGCGGCAAGGACAGCGCCGAATATCCCGCGGTCACCATCTCTGTCACCAAGAAGCCCGGTGAAAATGCGATCGATGTGTCCGACGCCGTGATGCGCCGCGTGGAAATGCTGAAGAACACGGTCATCCCGGCCGACGTGCAGGTTGCTGAAACGCGCAACTACGGCACCACCGCCAACGACAAGGCCAGGAAGCTGATACAGAAACTCCTGTTCGCGACCGCCTCGGTGGTGGCACTGGTGTTCATCGCGCTCGGCCGGCGCGAGGCCGCTATTGTCGGCACGGCGGTAATCCTCACGCTCGCGGCAACCCTGTTCGCGTCCTGGGCATGGGGCTTCACGCTGAATCGCGTGTCGCTGTTTGCGCTGATATTTTCCATCGGCATCCTGGTCGATGACGCCATCGTCGTGGTGGAGAATATTCATCGCCACCAGCAATTGCACCCTGAGAAATCGCTGGCAGCACTTATTCCCGGCGCCGTCGATGAAGTGGGCGGCCCGACCATCCTGGCGACGTTTACCGTGATCGCTGCCTTGCTGCCGATGGCATTTGTCTCGGGGCTGATGGGGCCGTACATGAGCCCGATCCCGATCAACGCCAGCATGGGGATGCTGCTGTCGCTCATCATCGCTTTCGTGGTGACGCCGTGGCTTTCGCGGCTGTGGATGAAGTCAGTTCATCCTTCGCACACCGATGCCGATGCGCCGCATCCGGTCTCGTCATTAACCCGCAAGCTCACGCCCTTGTTTCAGCGGGTGTTCACGCCGCTGCTCGACGATACACGTGGGCCACGGGCGCGTCGCCTCCTGGGCGTTGGCGTGATGGTGATGATCGCCGTTTCCCTGCTGTTGCCCGCGGTCGGGCTGGTGCGTCTGAAGATGCTGCCACTCGACAACAAGTCCGAATTCTCGGTGATGGTGGACATGCCCGCCGGCACGCCGCTGGAGAAAACGGCGGCGGTGTTGCACGAACTGGGCGCGCATCTCGCGACCGTGCCGGAAGTGGTGAATTACCAGGCGTATGCGGGTACCGCGGCACCGATCAATTTCAACGGCCTGGTGCGCCAGTACTACCTTCGCGCCGGCGGCGAGGTCGGTGAATTGCAGGTCAACCTGGTCGACAAGCATGAGCGCAGCGAGCAGAGTCACGCCATCGCCACGCGGGTGCGTCCGGCGTTGCAGGAAATCGGCAAAAGATTTGGC
>JBDTSU010000075.1:0-12666 GCA_039930965.1 Betaproteobacteria bacterium | reverse complement strand
GTGGCCATCACCGCCTCGACGGAACGGACGAGCAAGGCCTGGTCACCGGAGAATGAGGCAATGGCGACGCGGGTGCGCTCGATGAGATAGCTGTCGTCACTGCTCTTCACGGTAACGCTGTCCATCGAGTCAAGCCTGGCGAGTGCTTCCGCGTACTTCTTTTCTTTCATCAGGTCCTGCGCCATCAGCACGGCTGCCTTGGCCCAGTCGGCGGAGGGCGTGGTTACAGGGGTCTTGGCCCTGGCGCGGTCGGGCGTCGATCCCGGCGCCGGCTTGAGGGGAACATCATCTGAGGACTGGGCGCCGACCACGCTGCTGGCGGGAACCGTCCCGGCCGGCGTGACCGGGGCGAAGCTCAACGCGAACAACGCCACACCGGCGATGCGGGAAACTCGCGCAATATTTTTCATCGCATCAAGCTGCCGCGGCAAGCGTGGCGAGCTGTTTTTCCAGCGCGTCGGCATCGGCATGCAACAAGTGAATGCTGTCCGGCTGCGGCCGGGCAATGCCGCGCGGGGTGAGTGCGCGCAGCGCCGCCTCATCGACTGCCGCGGCGTCGCGCACCGCGACCAGTACCCGCCCCGCCGCGGTTTCAACATGCCTGATATTGGCGGCACCCCCCAGCGCAACCATGACCCGTGAAGCCAGGGCGGGATCGATCTCCGCGCGTCCGGACGCCACCGCGCCGACTGGCGTAGGCGCGGGAGCGGGCACCGTAGCGGGTGAAGGGCTGCGCCGCATCACCCCCAGCCGCGCGCGAATGTCACCGGCAACCTGGTCCGCGATCGGCCCGAGCACCACCTGCAATCCATCCTCGCCGAGTTTGACGACACCGCGCGCGCCGAGTTTGCGCAACGCATCCTCGCTGACCGCCCCGCGCCGCACGACGACCAGCCGCAAGCGCGTGGTGCAGGCATCCACCGAGGCCAGGTTGCCGGCGCCGCCGAGCGCTTCGATGAAGGCGTCTGCCTGCTCGCTGCCGCCGGTGCTTTCCACGACCGCGCCGACCACCTCTTCGGCTTCGCGCCCCGGCGTCTTCAGGTCAAAGCGCAAGATGCAATAGCGAAACAGCCCGTAGTACAGCCCAAAGTACACGCCGCCCACCGGGATCAGCAGCCAGGGATGGGTGGCAAGTTTGAAATTGAGCACGTAATCAAACAGTCCCGCCGAAAATCCGAAACCGAGCTTGCTGTTTAGCACATCCATCGTGACCATCGACAGGCCGGTCAGCAGCGCATGCACGGCGTACAACATTGGCGCGAGAAACATGAAGGTGAATTCGATCGGCTCGGTGACGCCGGTCAGGAACGAGGTCAGCGCCATCGACAGCAGCAGCCCGCCGGTCGCCGCGCGTCGCTCGATCCTGGCGGTGTGGTACATCGCCAGGCACGCGGCAGGCAGGCCGAACATCATGACCGGGAAGAAGCCGGCCATGAACATGCCGGCGGCCGGGTCCCCGGCGAAGAAGCGCTTCAAATCGCCGGTCACACCGTTGAAGTCGCCGACCAGGAACCATGCCAGGTTGTTGAGGATGTGGTGCAGCCCGGTAACGATCAGCAGGCGGTTGAGCACACCGTAAATGAACAATCCCAATTCGCCCGCACCCAGCACGCCGCGGCTCAGCACATCCATGCCGTGCTCCAGATACGACCAGCCGAGACCGAAAATCGCCGCGACCACCAGGCCCGCGCAACCCGCCGCAATCGGCACAAAACGCCGCCCGCCGAAGAAAGCGAGATAACTTGGCAGGCGTATCTCGCTGTAGCGGTTGTAGAGTGCGCCCGATATAAGTCCGGAAATGATGCCGATCGGCACGGAAAGCTTGGTGAGTTGCTTGGCCTTGTACGCGGCAATCGCCAGGTCGCCTTTGGTGAGCATGTCCGGCGGAATCTGGATGAGGACTTCCGCGCCTTTGGTGGCGACCAGGAATCCCACCACCGCGGCCAGGCCGGCGGCGCCGTTGTTCTCGCGGGCGAGACCGACGGCCACGCCGATGGCGAACAGGATGCCGAGATTGGAAAATATGGCGTCACCCGCTGCCGCCACCGGCGCCAGGTTCATCAGGTCCGGCTGGCCGAGGCGCAGCAACAGGCCCGCGACCGGCAGGACGGCAATCGGCAGCATCAGCGCGCGGCCGAGTGCCTGGGTCGATTCGATCAGGCTTTTCATCGTGTCACTCCCCCGATATGGTCTGGCTGGATTCGTGCGTTGCCGGCGCCGGCGCGGGTGGCTGGGCCGCCCGCCAGCGTTCGACCAGCGCGCGCACCGCCGCAGCATCCGGCAGTTCGAGCGCCTGCTGCGCCAGTGCCGCGCAGGCGCGGGTATCGAGCGAACGGATCACGCGTTTGATGCGCGGAATCATCGCCGGCACCGCGGAGACTTCGTGCACCCCGAGCCCGATCAAGATCGGAATGGCCAGCGGGTCCGAGCCCAGACCGCCGCACACCGCGACTTCCTTATGCTGTGCATTGCCCGCGTCGGCGGCACGGCCGATCAGGCGCAGCACCGCCGGGTGCAGGGCATCGAGCCTCGCCGCCAGTTCGGGATGTCCCCGGTCCATGGCCAACGTGTACTGCGACAAATCGTTGCTGCCGATCGACAGGAAATCGACCTCGCGCGCCAACTGGTCGGCAAGCAGCGCGGAGGCCGGCGTTTCGATCATCACGCCGAGCGCGGGCAGCTCGGCAAGCGCCATTTCCGTGCGCAGTTCGGCAAGCAGCGCACGCACCACGCGCACGTCGCCCACATCGGTCACCATCGGCAGGAGGATGCGGCACTGGCCGGCCGGTTGCACGCGCAGGATGGCGCACAACTGGGTGCGCAGCAATTGCGGCTGCCACAGGCTGGTGCGCAATCCGCGCAGGCCGAGCGCGGGATTGTCCTCGCGCGGCAGCGGCAGATACGCGATCGGCTTGTCGCCGCCGATATCGAGGGTGCGAACGGTCAGCGGGCGGCTGCCCAGCGCGACGGCGATGGCCTGGTACTCATGTGCCTGCTCGTCCTCATCCGGCGGCAGGCGGCGGTCGAGGAACAGGAACTCGCTGCGCAACAGTCCGCAGCCTTCGGCACCTTTGGCCACCGCCGGCGCGGCTTCGGCCAGCGCGCCGAGATTGGCGTAGACCTTGATGTGCCGCTGGTCGCGTGTCATGGCCACCTGCTGCGCCGCCAGCAGGTCCGCCGCGTGTTGCGCCGCACGGCCGGCGAGATCCTGTTCAATGGCCACCCGTTCGCTGTCGCTCGGCGCGATATCGACGTGGCCGTGCTCGGCATTGAGCACCAGCAAAGTACCGTCGGCAATGCCCAGTACCTGCGGGCCAGCCGCCACCAGCGCGGGAATGCCCATGGCCGCGGCGATGATGGCCACGTGCGAGGTCGGGCCGCCGCGCGCGGTGCAGATGCCGACAATGCAGTTCGCATCGAGACTCATCAACTGCGAGGGCAGCAATTCGTCGGCAATGAGAATCGCCCTTTCCGGCAGCGTTCGCGCGTGCCCGGGGGGCCGCCCGCTCAAAACCTGCACGACCTGGTTCTCGAGGTCGCGCAGGTCCGCCACCCGCTCCATCATGCGCAGGTCACCACTCGCCTGCAAGGTGTCGACGACTGATCGCAGGGAACGCCGCCAGGCAAAGCCGGCGCTCTTGCCGCGCTGGATGTGTTCGCCCGCGCGCGCGGCAATCTCGGGGTCCTGGATCAGTTCGATGTGCGCGCTGAGAATGGTTTGTTGCTCACCCCCTCCCTCCACGCCACCGGCCATCCCCTCAAGGTGCGCCTTCACCTGGGCGATGGCCTGGTCGAGCGCCGCCATCTCGTCCGAGATGCCTGTGCCGCGTTCGGCGACGACAATCTCTGCATGGGTCAATTGCGTGGCATGGCCGATGGCGATGCCGCTGCAAGCGACGACGGCGGCAACGCGACGGACTTGGTCGCGGCTTTCAATCTGCTTCGCGGCAACAGGATCCGCAGGCTCGCCGGATGTCGTCGCGCCCGTGTCGCCGGCCGGTCCCAGCAGCGCTTCCAGCGCCACCATCGCTTTGCCGGCATCGCGGCCGGTGGCGCGGAACTCGATCCGGTCACCGCAATGGATGCCCAGCGACATCAGCGCCACCGTGCTGCGCGCGTTGCCGCCGCGGCCCCCGGCGATCACCGTGACCTGGGCATCGAGCGGCCGCAGCGCCGCCGCGATCAGCGCCGACGGACGCGCGTGCAGGCCGTGGTCAAAGGCGACATCGAAAAACCGGCTGAGCCCGCTGCCAGCCGGAGCGGAATGGGATGGGTCCGGCGCAGCCGCCGCATCCATCTCGACCTCCATCAGGAAATCGCCGGCCGCGAGCGCGCAGTGCTCGCTGCGCCGCAAGACGCGGCCACCGGACGTGAGCAGGATGGGCGTCACGGTACTGCGGGCACGACGGGCGATGAGATCGAGGTCAACGCGCAGCAGGGCTTGTCCGACCGTCACCGCCTGGCCGGGTTGCACCAATGGCTCGAAACCCTCCCCGCCCAGTTGCACGGTATCGATGCCGACATGCATCAGGATCTCGTGGCCGCAATGTGCGCGCAGTGTCAGCGCGTGTTTCGCGCCTTGCATCGGCACGATGACGCCGTCGCAAGGTGCATGCAGCACATTGCCGGTCGGATCGATGGCGACGCCATCGCCGGCCATGCGCTCGGCGAATACCGGGTCGGGCACCTCGGCGAGCGGCAGGCACCAGCCGGATAAAGGGGATTGCAGGATCAGTCTGGTCATGGTGGTTAAGGGTCAGGGCCTCACGGCACTCGGTTAAGCATTTATTGAGCAAATCTCGGGGCGCACATTCGTTTCGGCGGTAATGCATGACTTCTCAAGAGTTCGTCGTCCCAGCGAAGGCTGGGACCCAGTCCGCCCAATATTTTAGAAATACGATGGACTGGATTCCAGCCTTCGCTGGAATGACGGACTCTTTTGGCTAAACCGAGTGCCATGAGGATCAGGGCCCGGTCAATTGAATCCAGTCCAGCGCCCACACGGGGTCGACGGACGGCTGGTCGAAGCGTTGCGCAAAGCGCAGGCACAGGTCATGGCGGCCGGTTTGCGGCGCGATCATCGCCTGCGGCAATACCGTGACGCCATTCGACGCCGTCGCCGGCGCCAGCGGAAGTCGCGCGATGATCTCGCCGTCGCATTGGCCGAGATGCACGTCCAGTTCGCCTCCGGGCGTCGCCGGTTTCGTGAACTTGATCTTGTTCACGTCCTCGCCGATCTGGAAGTTGAACGGTACCTGTCCCACTGCCGCCACAATACCGGTGACCGTATCGAGATCGGCCTGGGGAAAGATCCAGCACGGGTTGTTGATATCCAGCATGAATACCGCGCGCGGGCCCGGTCCTGTGCCGCTGCGAGACGCGTCATCCTCAAGCGCGAGATCGATGTTCGCGCTGCACAGCGTCATCTCGTGGCTGGTGAGGCGCCGGGCAAGTTCGCGGCGCAGCGGGATCACGCGTGGCCGCGACAGGCGCGCCTCGCCGGCAAACGCCGCCGCGCGCAGTTCGCCCGGCAGCGGCACCGTCACCGGCCCCTGATAGCGCGACGATTGTGAGGTCGGGTCGCGACCGTCGAGGCTATAGCGGATCTCGCCATACTTCGCCTGCGTGGACAGCTCCACGCTCGCTTGCGCGCCGGCATAACGGATCCCGGCTTGTACCGCGAACGCGCTGTCGGCGTAGGGTATTTTCAGCGCGTCATAGCGCGCAACCTGTATGGCCATGCGCCGGACGAAATCGGGCCAGTCGCGGCGCGCCGGCGCCGACCAGCCGCTTTCGGCGATCGCCGCGGCGCGCGGAAAAGTCATGTAGCCGACGCGCTCTTCGAGGCGGATGTGCTCGGTCCAGACGTTGCCCTGCAGGCCGATGACATGGCGTTGCTGTGCGGGCGTCAGTTTGTCCGGCATGGGCTCGAAGCGATAGACGTTTTCAAGCGAAATCACGCGGCCACGGCCCGGGAGTTCATCGGCGGCGGCGCTCTGCCGGTTGTCGAAGTAAAGCGTCGGCCACGGCGAGAGAATCGTGTCGAAGCCGCGGGTCGCCGCGGTCAGCGCGCCTTCCACGCCGCGCCAGGACATGACCACCGACGACGGTGGCAGGCCCGGCTCGAGGATTTCGTCCCAGCCCACCAGCCGGCGGCCGTTGTTCTGCAGGAAGCGGCCGATACGTTGCGTGAAATAGACCTGCAGCGCGGCGGGCTCGGTGATGCCGAGCACTTTCATGCGCGCCTGCACCTGCGGCGACTCCTTCCACTGGGTCTTCACGACCTCGTCGCCGCCGACATGCAGGTACTTGCCCGGAAACAGCGCCATGACTTCCTTCAGCACGTCCTCGAGGAACGCAAAGGTCGAGTCCTCGACGTTGTAGACGCTGTCGTAAATGCCCCAGTCGGCCGGCACCGCGGCGGGCGCGCGGCCGCTGGCCCCCAGCCGCGGATAGGCCACCAGCGTCGCCGCGGCGTGGCCGGGCATTTCGATTTCCGGTACGATGGTCACGCCGCGCCGGGCCGCGTGGGCGACGATCTCCCGCACCACAGTCTGCGAATAGAAGCCGCCGGTAAGGCGGGGTTTGCCGGTGGCCGCATCGATGTCGGCCTGCGCAGCCGCACGAGCCGGCACGCGCCAGGCGCCGATCTCGGTCAGGCGCGGATACTTGCGGATTTCCAGCCGCCATGCCTGATCGTCGGTCAGGTGCCAGTGCAGCACGTTCAGCTTGTGCAAGGCCATCCAGTCGATGAAATGGCGGATGAATTCGGCTGATTGATAATGACGCGCGGAATCGAGCATCAGGCCGCGCCAGGCGAAACGCGGGGCGTCGTCGATGCTGACACCGGCAATGTGCGCCTCGCCCGTTGCGTTGCCGGGCTCGATCAATTGCCAGAGGCTGATCCCGCCGTACAGCAGTCCCGCCGGGTCCGATGCCGAGACCGTGACGCGATCCGGCGTCGCCACCAGGCGATACGCCTCGCGCGCCAGCGGCTTGCCGGCCACGGGACGAATGTTGATGGCGTGATCGCGCGCCGCACCCGACTGCACCTGCAGCCGCATTCCGTGCGTGCGCTGGACAAGATCGCGCAGATAGTCGGCCGCGCGGCGCGCCTGCCGGTCGTTCGCCGGGATGACGATGGGCGTGACCGACGAGAGCCTGAAGGTGCCGGTTCCGCGCTCGATCACCAGTGGATTGGGAATGATGGCGGGTGCCGACGGCGTTTGCGCGCGAGCGGATTGCGCCGCGAACATCATGAATAGAAAGGCCACCCCAGCCACGAGGCACACGAGGTATTTGGCGATGCGCTCGTTGCTGCCGCGTCTGTCGTATTCGGTAAGACTCATGCGTTTTGCCCCTGTTGCGCCAAACTTTCGCCACGGCGCCAATGTGCAGTGTAATGTCCCGTGCCATGCCGTGCCGCGCCAGGAAGTGCCGGGTCAACCGCGGGACGACGCATTCTGTGCGTCGCCTTCATGCCGGCCTGCGCGGACGGCCCAGAAAAAGAGGGCGGGGCAAGACTTCTCCCCGCCCTCCCCAGTGCCGTGCCGACGCCCGCCCTTGAGGAGTAAGGACGGGACCGGACGGCAGCCCAGCTTGCGACGTTGATGACCACTTACACCCGATTGGAAGGTGGCGGACCAGGACGTATTTGGACGGTTGGTCTTCACCAGCCATCGCAAATCCCCCCAGCTCCCTTTGCAAAGGGGGGTTCGTACAGACCCTAGAACTTGAACCGCGCATTCAAGTAATACTGCCGGCCATTTTCATAAATCGACCGGGGTTGATCCTTGTTCAGCGCGTAGTACTTCAGTTTCGGATTGTTCAGGTTCTGCGCGTCCAGCGAAAAACTCAGGTTGTCGCTGACCTTGTAGCCGAGCGAGGCCGATACATTGGCGGTGTCATCCTGATAGAACGCGGTGCTGCGATCCAGGCCGCTGTAGAAACTCGAGCGGTAGGTGTAGGACACGCGCACGCTGAACTTCTGGTCTTCATAGTATCCGCTCAGGTTATAGGTGTTCTTCGAGGCGCCCACCAGCGGGCCGCCACCGTCTTCCTTGGCGTCGGCATAGGTGTAATTGGTGGCGAAACCGAAGTTGCCCAGCAGCGGCTGCTCATACGACAGCTCGAGGCCGGTGACCTTGCCCTTGCTGTTGATCGGCACCGACAGGATGTAATCGACCGCGTGCCCGGCCGGGAAGGCATTGCTGAAGTCGGTGAAGGTCTTGCGCACCTGGCCGAGGCCGATGTAGTTGTCGAGCTTCATGTAGAACGCCGTCGCCTGCGCGAGCGAACGCGGCGCGAAGTAGTACTCGAGGGTCGCATCGAAATTGGACGAGCGGATCGGTTTCAGGTCCGGGTTGCCGCCGCTGCCGCTGCCGAGCCCGCCCACGTTGGCGGGCGGGCTCAGCGACACGCCGCCGGCCAGCGCGGAATAGTCGGCGCGGGTCATGGTCTTGGATGCGGCGATCCGCGCGACCAGGTTCTTGTCCAGGTCAAACTTCATGTTGAAGCTCGGCAGGACATCGTTGTAGCTGCGGTCGGTCGGCGTGATCAGGTACGGCCCGAAATCGGAGGTGGTGATGGCCCCCGGCGTTTGCGCGGTCGAGTTGACGTAGGACAGTACATGTTCCTTGGTCTGCACCAGGCGCAGGCCGACGTTGCCGGACCATCCCTTGCCCTCGAAATTACCCTGTACGTAGCCGGCCGAATTGGTTTCTTTCAGGCCGAACTCCTGCGGGAAGAACTCGCGCGACGCGGCACGGTTGGACGGGAACGACGCCAGTTGCGCCGGCGTGTAATACCAGACGTTGTTGGGGAAGCCCGAGCCCAGGCCGCTGCCGAAATTGGACGGGTAGTTGGAGAATGCGCCTGGATTGAAGCTGAATGCGCCCGGTCCGGGTCCCTGGGCGATGATGCCGGTGGAACTGCGTTCATGGGTGTTGCGGCGCACGCCGAACTTCAGCGTCGTGAAGGCACCCGCGTCGAGCGCATATTCGCCATCGAGCTGGGCCCAGTCTTCCTTGTCGACCACGTTCACGTTCTGCGTGCCGAACATCCAGTCGAGGCCGGCGACCGCGGAGAGATTGGAGGTGCTCGAGCTGCCGAAGCCGAAATTGGGCGCGGTGCCGGGGCCGTTCAATTTATAGGACGCGCCGGTGCCCACATGCGTATCCCATTCGGTGACGTCCTGTGTCGGCGTCTTGCCGTGGCCCTTGGAGGTGCCCAGCTTGCCGGTCAGCCGCAATTTGTCGCTGGGGCGATAGACCGCGTCGAAGGCGAAGAAATTGGAGTCTGCGCTTTCGTCGGGCCGGGAGATCTGGTCATAGATACCGTACTGGGTGCCGGGCACGCCGGTGAAATTCGCCTGCACCAGCGTATTGTTGCGGACCACATAGCCCGCGTCGGGCGCCTGGCCCGCGCCGGCGTTGATGAAATGCGTGCCCCACATGAGGTAATTGCGGTTGTAGTTGGAAGCGTTCAGTTTCGAACTGAAGGCGCTGAAATCCAGCGTGAGCTCGTTGCTGGCCTTGATCTGCACGTCGATCAGGCCGCCGTCGCGCTTGCGTTCCTGTTCGAACAGCGCCGAGCCCAGCAGCACCGGATAGTAGACGCCGGAAAGGTCCGGGCGGGCGGTGGCGATCGTCGAGCCCGCGGCAATCTGCTCGTAGCCCAGCACCTCGATGCCATCGCGGCGCAGGTGGCGCTTTTCCGAGAAGCCCTGCAGCAGCACGCCGACGGTGTTGGTGTCGTTCTTCCAGTTCAGCAACGCGCTGACTTGCGGATCGGTCTTCTTCGGCAGCACGGCATGGACCGCGCCGAGGGAGGCCTCCAGCGTCAGCGGCTTGCGGAAGTCGAGCGGTTTGCGGGTGATGATATCGACCGATCCGGCAACGCCGCCTTCGATCAGGCTCGCCTCGGAACTCTTGTGGATGACCACCTGGCCGACCAGCTCGGATGGCAGCAGCGTGTAACTCACGCTGCGGCCGATGGTGCCGGTCTGATTCAGGACGAACCAGTCGCCCGACGCGACACCGTGTCCATTGATCAGCGTCTGCGTCAGGCTGGGATTGGTGCCGCGCAGGCTGACACGGTCGTTTTCATCGAATCCGCCTTCGGTCGCCCCGGCGGAACTGATGGTGACGCCAGGTACTCGCTGCAGGGAATCGGCGACGTTCTTGTCGGGCATCTTGCCGATGTCTTCGGCGGTGATGACGTCGACATGCGATTCGGCATTGCGCTTGACTTCCAGTGATCTTTCAAGCGAGGCACGAATACCCGTGACCACGACGGTATCCACTTCCTGTTTCTTCTCCGCCTGTTGTGCATAGGCCGGATACGCGGCGCCGATCAGCGCCAGGGCCACTGCTGATGCGATTGGTGTCTGTTTGAATTTCATGACTGCCTCCAGTTTTGGCCGTTGTTTTCGATACGGCCTGTTTTCACCCAGGATCCCGGCTCCCCGCGCCGCTATTGACGGCCCGCGCAGACCCCAACAATACAACCCCTGCAAAACCAATGTCATGCCAATATACTACCATTGCGTTCCAATATGCTACCACTTTTCAAAAATAAATGTTATCCTGTTGCTGAAATCATACACATCTGATGACCGTCATCGCTCTATGAGGAGGCTTCCGCCAGCCTGTACCGCGACGACCAAAACACCAGATTGACTGGTAATGTACTGGTTCTATCAAATTCACCCCCAGACAGCCTAAAAGGGGTGCATGATCAATACCGCATGGAAAACAGCCGAATGACCTCACTTGCCGAAGTCCTGCCTCCGCTGGATCCCAACAGCAGCCTTCCGCTTTATCAGCAGCTCCAGCGCGCCATTCGCGAGGCCATTGAGAAACGCGTGCTGGGCCCGGACGATGCGCTTCCCGCCGAGCGGCAGATCGCCATCGATTTGGCGGTGTCGCGCATCACCGTCCGCAAGGCCATTGAAGGACTGGTGGAAGAGGGCCTGCTGGTGCGCCGCCAGGGATCGGGAAATTTTGTCTCGGCGCGCATCGAGAAAAACTTCGCCAAGCTGACTTCGTTTTCGGAGGACATGCGCGCGCGCGGCCGCAAGCCGCACAGCGTCTGGCTGAAGAAAACCGAGGGCACGGTTTCGCCGGAAGAGGCGCTCACGCTGGGCCTCAGCCCCGGCACACCGGTGTACCGATTTCACCGCATCCGTTATGCCGACGACGCGCCGATGTCGGTCGAACTCGCCACCATCGTCGCCTCCTGCCTGCCGTCGCTCGCGGCGGTCGACGCCTCCTTGTATGAAGCGCTGGAGCACGCCGGCAATCGGCCGGTGCGCGCACTGCAACGCCTGCGCGCGCTGCTGCTCAATGCCGAGCAGGCCAAGCTGCTTAACGCGCGCGAAGGCGACGCGGGACTGCTGGCGGAACGACTGGGTTTCCTGCGCGATGGCCGCGCGGTGGAATTCTCGCAATCGTTCTATCGCGGCGACACCTACGACTTTGTCGCCGAGCTCAGCGCGCCATGATGCCGACGATCGACGCCCCGCCCGCCAACGGAAAACCGCACATGCCCGAAGACGATGTCAAGCGAGTCGACCCGGAAGGCACGCACATGTATCGCGAGGCCGCGGAATCCGCCCAGGCCGTGCGCGCGCAGTATGAAAGCAATCATTCGCGCGCCCTTGAGCTGGGTGACCGGCTGCGCACCATTGCGCCGCGTGCCGTGGTCACCTGCGCGCGCGGCAGCTCGGATCACGCGGCGACCTTCGCCAAATACCTGATCGAAACACGGCTCGGCGTGCTGACCTCATCCGCGTCGCCTTCGGTCAGCTCGGTCTACGGCGTAAAGCAGGACTTGCGCGATTGCCTGTTCCTGGCCATTTCGCAATCGGGCCGCAGCCCCGACCTGGTGGCGGCGACCCGCGCGGCCAAACTGGCCGGCGCGACCGTGGTCGCCCTGGTCAATACCGACAACGCGCCGCTGGCCGACGTGGCGGATTACCTGTTGCCACTTTGCGCGGGACCGGAACAGAGCGTGGCGGCGACCAAATCCTACATCGCTTCACTGGCGGCAATCGTCCACCTGGTCGCGGCCTGGACCGCCGACAACATTTTGCTCGATGCGCTGGTTACCGCGCCGGATGCGCTGGCCCATGCCTGGCAACTCGACTGGGGCGCGGCCATGCCGACCTTGCGCAACACCAGCCACCTGTATGTGATCGGCCGCGGCGTGGGGCTTGGCATCGCCCAGGAAGCGGCGCTCAAGTGCAAGGAGACCTGCCGCCTTCACGCCGAGGCCTTCAGCGGCGCCGAAGTGCGCCATGGCCCGCAGGCGCTGCTGCAATCCAATTTTCCCGCGTTGCTGCTGACGCAGGACGACGAGACCCGCCTCGACCTCGAGGCGCTGGCGCGCGACCTGGTCGCCCGCGACGTGAACGTGATGATCGCCGGCCGCGCGATCACCGGCGCGACCGTATTGCCGACGATCGACGCGCATCCGGTCATCCAGCCGATGTTGCTGGCGCAAAGCTTCTACAAACTCGCCAATGCGCTGGCAGTGGCGCGCGGCTGCGATCCCGATCGCCCGCCGCACCTGCGCAAAGTCACCGAGACCCGTTGACGCGGCAGAACCGCGTCAACCACCGTGTACGCGCCGATGCATTGCAATGCTTGCTGGTTGCAATCATCG
>JBDTSU010000074.1:0-12691 GCA_039930965.1 Betaproteobacteria bacterium | reverse complement strand
TACCATTTTCACGCTTGGCAATGGTCATCATGGTGAAATCCAATTTGTACTTCGTAGTACGCCGGGCCTGCGCGCTCGATAGCGGGCCGCTGGCCGGCACTTTTCCGTTCTCTTCCCGTGGCATGGCTCGCCATGCCGTGGTCAGTCGAACGAAAAATCGCTCGCCCATCGGCCCACTCTCGAACGCGCCCCCATGAAATATGCAGGCTAGCAGGAAAAGTTTACTGGTTGGTAAATTTTGGGTGCCGCGGCGAACCAAGAGACATACCGAGAGCAGTCTTAAGCCCGAACCTGCCTTTAAGTCCGAGGCAGCGGAACGCGCATTCTGGGAGAAGACCGACAGTAACGGGTACGTTGATTGGTCGGGCAAGGATCGAATCGAACTTACCTGGTCGCCGCATCAATAACTACGGCCGCGCGTACCCCGCCTCTCGCTGGCTTCGAATCGCCAGCACGAAAACGGTATCGATGGCGGCGACATAGCGATAAAGTGCCACATAGCCATTCGAGTGACGGCCAATGACTAACTCGTTCATCTGGCCAGGCGCCGGGCGGCCGATCAGCGGATTGTGTTCCAGCACGTTGATAGCTTGAATAATCTCTTCGATGCGCGCGGCGCGGTTTTCAACCTCGAATTGGGCCAGGTGATCGAGAATGCGATCAAAGTCATCAGCGACTTCCGGCGCCAACTCGATTCGCGACATTAGCGCCCCATTTTCTTCGCTACGGGACGCGCGGTCTTCTTGCCGGCGACCCGATCCTTCAGGTGACGCTGCATGTCTGACCAGGGTATGGTCTTGCCCGATGCGACGATGGCGGCGTAACGCGTCTCTGCAGTCCCCTGGAAATCGTCGCGCCGTTCCGCCAACGCTGCCTTTTCGGCGATCGCTTCCAGAATAAAATTATGCGACGTGGTTCCCGCACGCTTCGCGGCGCGGGCGACTCTTGCTTTCAGGACCTCAGGCAGGCGGATGGTCGTGGTAGTCATGGTGTACTCCTTTGTGCAAACCATAATGTAGCACATGAGTGCTACAGCGCAAATGTATCGGGTTACGCCACTACGCGTCTAACCCGACCTACGCGCTGCGCCCGTTGGGGGAGTGGAATTTTGCAGGTTGGGTTAGACGAAGCCGTAACCCAACAATCGACGGTTTCGAAATGCAGACGCGTCGGGTTACGCCGCTACGCGTCTAACCCGACCTACGAAATTTCCATGCGGGTCGGATGAGAGCGTCAACCGCTACGGATCGATGAAAACTCTAGAAAGATTTTCATTTTTGAACGTGCGCCAAACAACCGGGAGTCGGTCACGGCTATCCCTGGAATACCCGCTTATGCTACAAGCGCCGCATCTTTGCGCGGCGCAATTTTCTGGATCGCGCGCCCAGCCGCATCTTCCGCGCACTGAATGTCGTAATGCGTTTGCAGATTCATCCAGCTTTGCACGTCGGTCCCGAAAAAACGCGCCAGGCGGAGTGCGGTATCCGCGCTAATGCCCCGCCGCTCCCTGACGATTTCATTGATGCGGGCCGGGGTCACATCCAGCGCACGCGCGAGCGCATTGCTTGAAAGACCTAGCGGCTTCATGAATTCCTCGCGTAGAATTTCGCCAGGATGAATGGGAGGAAGTTTTTTTGCCATGGATTGTCTCCGTCAGTGGTAGTCGACGATTTCGACATTCGTCACGCCTTGCACTGTCCACACGAAACACAAGCGGAATTGATCGTTAATGCGAATGCTATGCTGGCCCTTGCGGCTGCCCAATAGCGCCTCTAACCGGTTGCCGGGCGGCACCCTCAAGAAATCGAGCGTCGCGGCCGCATGCAGTTGATCCAGTTTGCGGCGTGCAATGGACTCAATGTTCACAAAGCGCTTTACGCGATTTCGCTGGAACAATCTTTCAGTGTCGGCGCACTTGAAGGCCAGAATCATGGGTGCAGTCTATATCGATATACGATATATCGTCAAGGCGATCCGATGGCTTCGCGTTGCAAAAAAGCGGTGCCCGGGTAGCGCCATACAGGTAAAGGGGGCGCGGTAGAGGATTGAGTCTGGGGGCGCCGATGAAACTTGGATCCCCCTGACGCAACCCCTGTCGTTATTCAAGGGGAGGCGGATACTCCGATTGTCGCGCAGGGCATATTTGTCGGGTTACGCCGCTACGCGTCTAACCCGACCTACGTACCGTCTCAATTTGAATCGAGTGCCTCGGCCGCATCATAGTTGGCGGCGTCGTGGGCGCTCTTTTCAACTTCCGCATAGTCGAGGTAGGAAAACACGCCGATCGGATAATCTTGCGCACTGCGATACCTGCCTTCATCGCGATGCGAGTCTACTTCAAGGAATTCCTGCGCGCTGGGCACGATGGATAGCTGGTGCGGCGGCGACTTCCGGGAAGGGAAATGGTTGTCGACGATGTACATTTGTTTCTCCTCGCGGGCAGATACGGTGTGTACCTGTCAGTGATGATGGCGCCGTGCCCGCGCCACCGCGATCAGCCGATACCCGCTTATGCGGTAGGTTTTCTCCTACGCTTGCGCCAAATTGTGCAGCAATGCGCGCCAATGGGCCACGCCTGACTACCATCAGGCCGGTGCAGGATTGGCGTTCGCCTGCAAATAGGCCTCGCGGAATTCCACCGGCATGCGCCGGGCACGTCCACTGCTTAGTTCGATGCAGATTAATTGCCAGCGCCCGCGCAGCACGGTCGTCAAGTCGCGGTCGCGTATCAACTGGAACCGGCGCTCGAGGGTGAGTTTGCCGTCGCCGGGGAATAGCCACGTGCCCAGGGTGAGTTGATCGCCTGGTTGCGTCGGCAGCAGGTAGTCATACTCGGCGCGGCGGATTGCCATCGCACGGTCGAGGCGCTGATAGTCGGCCACGCAGAGTCCGAGCTGTTCCGAATGCGCCCAGCCGATTTGCTCGCACCAGCGGACATAGACGCCGTTGTTGGTGTGATTGAGCCCGTCGATATCGCCGGCCAGCGGCACGACGGGCAGGGTGAACGGTCGCGGTGTGTCCCAGGCCATGGTCACGTGAGCATGGCCAATGGCGCCGGCCTCATTGAAAGGCGCTATTCGTATAACGCCACATACGCGGCATAGGTCGAGCCGAAGATCACCGGCAACAGGACGAGCAAGCCAAGGCCGAAAGGAATCGCGGCGATGATGCAAAGCACGAACAAGATGATGCCGTAGACAAGGAACGGCACCATATTCTTGAGACAGGCGGCGAAGCTCGCTTTCATCGCCTCCATCGGCGCGATGTTGTGGAACACCACGAGCGCCGGCGCAAAATAGACCGCCATCCACAGCGGCACCATCAGCGCCAGGAAGACAAGGCCGGCCAGCAGCATGCCGCCGATCGCCATGCTGGCACCTGACCCGCGTCCCATGAGCCCGCCCGTCAGCGCGGCGCTGCCGCCGATGACGAAAGTGATGACCATGATCAATGCGACGCCGATCAGGTAGAACACGCCTACCATCATCAGGTTACCGGCGTTTTCCTTGAAGCCGGCGAAGAGATGGTCGATGCGCAGTTCTTCGCCGTTGGTCAACGATCTGCAGCCGAGCAACAGGCCGGCCATGAACACCGGCATCAGGAATTGCGACGCCAGCTGGCCGAGGATCGGGATGAAGCCCAGCACAATCATGATGACCATCAGGATGAGGGTGATCGCGATCCAGATGCCGGGATTTTTCACGAACAACTGCCAACCCTGCTTGATCCATTCGACGCCGTCCCCCGCATTGACGGCACGGCCGCCGATGTCGAAATTGCTGGTGCTTGACGAGCCCGCTGCGGGAAACGTTTTGGAATCTTGTTCGCTCATGATTGCCTCCACTGTTGTTGTTGAAGTGATCCGGTGCGGAATGAAACCTGCCAGGCTCGCGACGCAATAATCAAAGGGGGGTCGGGCACAATATATTCTTAATCCACGCCTGGCGTAAGGGTAAGGAGTGGAATTGAGTGGGATACTTATCCTGGAAGACTCTCAAAGTTTCCCTAAACTGTCGATCGCCACGTCGATGTGCCCGGAAAAATGGATTCCCGCAGGCGCGGGAAGGACAAGAGTTGGTAATTCGAGAAGTTTCCTGATCGGGTGCACCATGCGGCATCGAAGGAGAACTCCATGAGCAAATTTCGTGCAGTCATGCTGGCCGTGATCGGTGTCTTCGCCCTGGGCTATGTCGGCAAGTCTCTATCGAGCGGGGTGATCAATGCCGGCGGCCGCAGCCGGGATTTCTTTGTCACCTTTGCCGATAGTCCCGGCATATTCGTCTTCACCGCGGTGGTGATCGCGGCCATCGGTGTCGGCGCGCTGGTGATCGCCTGGCGCGCGTTGACCGGTGATGCGCCTGATTGAGTGTGGTCGATAAATGCCTTGTTCTTCAGGACAATCGGTGCCGATCTCAACGTCACTTTCTTTGCCGGTTGTTTCGCCTTCGCACGATCAGCCATGTCAAACAAACAACGTTGCCTCGCCTACCTCCACTATTACGAAAAAAAGAATCTCGCCGGCGTGGCGGCGATGTTTGCCGATGATCCTGATCGACGGCACGATCACCCTGCACGTAATGGATGTGATCCGCTTTGACGAGGTGGGCATGATCCGGGCGATACGCGCCTACCTGGGGAAGGGCGACGAGCAGGCGCTGCGCCGGATCATACGGCGCGCACAGAAATTTGGCATAATCGCCGCTCCGCGTCCCGCAACATCTCCATCTGTTTGTAACCCTTCGGAGCAAATCCCATGATTCCCATTGACACGTTTCGCTGGAAATCCGTTGCAACACTGTCCATGCTGGCCGCCGTCACCTTGCTCGGCAGCACCGCCGCGCAGGCCGCCGCCCCCATGGCCAAGACATCGGCGCCGGGCTACTACCGGATGATGCTGGGCGATTTTGAAATCACCGCCTTGTCGGATGGCACCGTCAAACTGCCGGTCCGCGATTTGCTCACCAACACCAAGCCGCCAGCGGTCGATGCGGCACTCGCCAAATCGTACCTGGCGAGCCCGTTGGAGACGTCGGTCAACGGCTATCTGGTCAATACCGGCGAGAAGCTGGTGCTGATCGATACCGGTGCGGCCGGCCTGTTCGGCCCGACGCTGGGCAATCTGGCCGCCAACCTGAAAGCCGCCGGCTACCAGCCCGAGCAGGTCGACGAGATCTACATCACGCACATGCATGCCGACCACGTCGGCGGCCTGATGGCGGGCGACAAGATGGCGTTTCCGAATGCGCTGGTGCGCGCCGACAAGCACGATGCCGATTTCTGGCTGAACCCGGCCAACCTGGAGAAGGCCGCGGAAGGCGACAAGGGATTCTTCAAGGGCGCCATGGCCTCGGTAAACCCCTATGTGACCGCCGGCAAGTTCAAGGCATTCGAAGGCAATACCGACCTCGTCCCCGGTATCAAGTCATGGGTGACGCATGGCCATACGCCCGGCCACAGTTTGTACGTGGTCGAAAGCAAGGGCCAGAAGCTGGTGCTGTGGGGCGATTTGATGCACGTCGCCGCGGTGCAGTTTGAGAATCCTTCGGTCACGATCAAGTTCGATAGCGATAGCAAGACCGCGGCCGCGCAACGCAAGAAAGCGTATGCCGACGCTGCCAAGCAGGGCTACCTGGTCGCGAGCGCCCATATCTCGTTTCCGGGCATCGGCCGCCTGCGCGCCGCCGGTAAGGGTTACACCTGGATTCCCGTGAATTACAGCCCGGTCAAGTAATTCGGGCAGGAGTTTGAGCAATGCAAAGGGGCCGGCTGCGGCCCCTTTACAAGTTATGCGAGAAACAGACTTTCGTGAACCGATCTTGCACCGCTAACCGAAAACGTCCCGACTCTGGTAGCACGCCTCCGCGTTGATTCCCAGCGCGGCGGCAGGGTTCAACGTCAGGAAATGATAGAACTCGCGCGCAACCACCACAAAGAACAATCGCGCCGCTTCGGTCGTCAGCGCGGGCATGATGCGGTCGATCGCGGATCGATACTGTTCGGGAGTGATGGCCTTGTCGCGGCTCATGTAGAGCAGCGTCCTCGCGATCCGGCCGCGCATCGCGACGGCGTCTCCATCCAGTTCGTGTGAACGAAGGGAACCCAGGTATTGGTCGAGCGAGGCGGTGTGCTGGTTCGAGTAGGTATGGTTTCCAGCGACCGTGACCAGGTCGGCCATGGTCCTGATCCGTTGTTGCGTGACCGCGCCGCCGGCTTCGGCAAACCCGCGATAGCCGCCGGTCTGCATCATCGCGGCAACGGCCTTTACATCGGACATGAGAAAAGGAAAGAACTCCCGCGCCACCAGCACGGCGTCCTTCTTGTACTCCGGGGGCATCGAACTGAGCAATTCATCTACCGCCTGCCGGTAGGTCTCCGCGGTTACGGATTTGTTATGCAGGTTTGTGATCAACTGCTCGACAAAGTGTTCCTTCAGCGAGTAATCCGCCGGGTTGGTGGCGTTCTTCTCGAGCAGGTTCAGGTACGCCTTCAACGCGTCGGCGTGGGATTTGTTGGTTGACATCTAGGACGGATGGGATAGTTTCAAAAGGTCAATCGGAGGGTCACACAGATGATCGCATTGGCCCCGGAAGACTTGGCGAATTGCCGACGGTCCCGGTTCGCCGGCAGCAAATGGCACGCCATATCCGCAGTCCGATGCCAACCCGTGCGCCGGCAATATCATTCTGGCGGCCCATGTCACGCGCCGCATTGAGGGATTTGATCAGCATTCGCAAATGATACCGCCTGAAGGCTGGGGGCGGCACGGGCACGTTGCGCGCAACGCTGGCATGCGCTCGGTGTAGCCTTCGAGGCTGTTCGCGCGAATGCCGGGGCCTTTGCTGGCGCCTGCAGGGAACTTCTCTTGATCCGGCCAATAAACAGTGTGATCCACACAAAATGTGCAGTCCTGCCCCCGCGAAGGCGGGGGGAGAAGCGGGGAATTCGCAGCGCATGCGCTGCGCCCGCTGAGCGCCAGGCCCATGCATGGGCCTGGCCCAAGTTTGAGCCTGGATACAGTGACGAAACTTGGGTCCCCGCCCGGCGCAACCCTTGTGGTTGTTCGCGGGGAAAGGGCCCGTTGGGAATGCTGCTTCCCACTATCTAATGACCGGATCAAGAGAAGTTCCCTGCACTGCTGATCGCCACTCGGCGGGCGTTTGCGGAGTAAAGGGCCTGAAACACCTCGCCCGTGCTTGAGTTTGCATATCCATGTCGCCGGGCTTGTATCGGGGCGACGGATCGCAATCTGGCGCACCAATCACTCGTCATTGAGCCAGAATAGCCAAGGTGATTCGCATTGACCCGACCTTGTGCGCTCCACGGCAGGATTCGATGCAGGCGGAGGACGATGCTGGCTTTCCCGGTTCAATTGCAGGGCCAACAAATGGAATGGGACAAATGGAATGGGACAAATGAATTGAGCGCCTTGATTGAATCGGTCATCCGATGGACTGGCAGGAATTTCATCGCATTTCTCGTCATCGTCGCGATCCTGGCGGCGGCCAATTTCGCCCAGGATGAACTGAAGGAATTTACCTCCGTCACCAGCGAGCGCGCGGCATTGACGAGTGGCGAGAAAGCTGTCGATCAGCACTGGAGGACCCTGGAGACCGACACCGTGAACCGTGTCGCCCAATTCGAGAAGGCGTCGACCGATGCGCTGAAGAACAGGATTGCGGAACTTGACAGGGTGTTGCATGAGAAGCGGGCCGCGCAGCGGCTCCCTTTCGAGCGCGCGCGCTCGATTATCACGGCCGACTCCCGGTTTGTTGTTGACCTCAAAGGTGACGCGGAAATCAAACTGCTCGAACAGGAGCGGGAGTATCTGGGATACGTGCTGGCGGCGGCGGTTTCGCGGGCGCAGAAGTCCGTGGCCTACGCGGAACTTGAACGCCTTCGAACCATCCACGCGGCCGTGTACTCCCGGCTGATGAAGAACCAACAGGATCAGACCACCCTGGATGAGGGCAGCTACTTGCGCGCGAGGGTACTTCCCTGGTCAACGGAATATGAGCAACGCAAGGAACTGAAACGCAGCTTTGACGAGCTGTACAACGCCAACCAGTCCGCGCACCGGCAGTATCAAATCCAGCGCAACATCGTCGCGGTGCTGGATGCGCAAGACAAGCTGCTTCGATTTGAAATCCGCCGGGAGCAGATCGACGACTTGCTTCAGCCGGTGAGAGAGCGGTATGCGGAACT
This sequence comes from Betaproteobacteria bacterium, assembly GCA_039930965.1. Taxonomy (GTDB): domain Bacteria; phylum Pseudomonadota; class Gammaproteobacteria; order Burkholderiales; family Usitatibacteraceae; genus UKL13-2. The sequence goes on along the minus strand of JBDTSU010000074.1, from coordinate 4,489 downwards.
CGATAAGCGGTACGGCCACAATTGGCTGGCAAAACTATCCGAACCGGTCATTCACGTGGTTCCGACCGCGCTCGGCATACTGCTTTCGATCATGCTCGTTCCTATCGGTATCAAGGCCTTTTTCTATTTTGGGATCGCCCCGTGGGCGGCGCGCCGGCCCGACATTTGCCTGCTGCCTGGTGTGTCCGGGATTATTGAGGGTGATGCGGTTCCCGGCGGTGATGATATGTCGCGGACGAAGATGTCATCGGTGTCCCTGTCGATCACCGTCGACGAAGCGCATGAGTTGTTGATTCACCCGGAATATCTGCAAAGCTCATCGCTGCGCGGTGCCAAGGATACGAAGTGGCTGCTCGACTGGTCATATCCTTTGAGCAGCCTGTCATCGGGCATGGTGGCACTCACGCGCATCCGCGCGACGGCATTGGAATCGGTCACGGTGTCGTCAACCCGGGACCCGTTTAGCGAGCTCGGTATCATTTCGGTTCCCGAGGGGTCTGCCGTGGTCTTGCAGCCGCATTGCCTGGTGGGCGTGGTACAGCGAAAGGAGCTTCCCATGAAGATCTCCAGGCATTGGCGGCTGGGCAGCCTGAACGCGTGGCTGACGCTTCAACTGCGATACCTTGCCTTTCATGGCCCGGCACGGTTGATCGTCAAGGGTTGCCGCGGTGTCAGGATCGAGAAGGCCGGCACGGGACGAAGCATCAATCAGGCGGCCACGATTGGCTTTAGCGCAAATCTTTCGTACTCGACCACCCGCTGTGAGACGTTTGCTTCCTACCTGATGGGCAAGCAGGAGTTGTTCAATGACAAATTCTCCGGTGGACCGGGATTCTATGTTTATGAGGAAACGCCACACTTTGGAAAGAAGACAGGAATCACCGGGCGGGGAATTGAAGGCGTCACGGATTCACTGCTGAAGGTGTTCGGAATTTGACCATACCGAATCGCCTGGCTGGTCCAGGGACTCAGGCCCGTCGGGTGGCATGGCGCCGGTTCGCGCCTTGCCTGGCAGTTTCCTGAGTCGCCGCAGAGTCAATGGATCCCCGCCGCAGCCTGCCCTCTAGTGGCCTGTAACAGCCAATTCGGAATTGAAAGGCGTGTCTGGGCGAGCCGGATGCACGAAGTGAGCCGCGCCGAAGTGCCGTCGCGACTTCGCAAGGCGAGCGACACCGCAACCGGCCGGCCAGACTCGCAAGGCAGTTTCGAATTGGCTGTTACAGGCCACTAGTGCCTGATTCGGGGGCGGGGTCGGCGGTACTTGTCACGATGTTATGGAATTCTCGTTAGCTTGCCGCCGCCACGCCTGCCGTGCGACCGGAAGAAGCGAAGTATTTTCTGGCATAGCCCAGCAGCTGGCCGTCGCTGGGATGGTCGACCGTTTCCATGCCGATCACATGGTCAACCAGGTCGGCGTGGCGCTTGTTCAGGTGCTTCGAGAAATTCAGCTTGGCGTTCGCGGGGCCGACGATCAACCATTCCGGCACTTTGCGAATTCTGGCGATGATGGACTCGTAATACTCCGGATGTGCGACCGCACTGGTCGGGGCGTTCCGGTCCGAACGTTGGTGCTGGTGCACATTGTGTTGGGGTGAATGGACGATGACGGGCGCTTCAGCGGTATCGCGGCTAAAGGCGATAATGTGCGCTGCGTTGTGGTCCAGCCATACGACGACGTGGTCGGCTTGCATTGGTGACCTTTCGGGGTGAGGTTGCAGATTGTGGCGGCGGCATGCGTGGCCGTGTGCAAGGTGCGCCGCGTTGGTTCATCCATTGCCGGCAGCGCGGCAGGCGCGCCGGCTTGCGTTACTCGTTTCTTTTCGGTCGCTGGGTTTTGATGCCGGGCCGGCGCCCTTTCTTCTCGGCGTCTTCCAGTTCGCGCGCTTCGGTCGCATCGGCCGGTGCGGCATCGCGGGCGTCTTTTTCCACGTCCGCCGTTTCAAGGTAGGCCTTCACGCCGGCCTGATAATCGCGTGTGCCACGGTAGCTGCCTTCACCGTGTGCCTGATCCGTTTCCGGCGGGTCCGGATCGATCGGCAGGATGGCCGGGCCGGGCGAGGGCTTGGTCGGTTTGATGGGTTGTTTGCCGGTATTGCGCATTTATGTCTCCTGGGGGACGGATACAACCGTGTATCCACTGAAGATAATGATTCCAGGCGTTCGCCGGGACGATCAGACGAACGCGACAAATGGAGTAGGGACACGCCTACGCAAACTTGAGTGACGCTTGGATGTGACGCAGTGGCTTATCGGGTCCATGCCTATTCCTTTGAGTGCATTGGGGGAGCAGGCGGAATGCACCCATGAGTGAAATCCGCGATACGGAGTGTGTAGAAATTCTCACTGACGCAGAGGGTCCGTTCGGTAGGTGAACACGACAATACTTCGTCTGCGCCGGCTGCGTTTTGCCTTGCGTCGTTCATTTGCCCGTGTTGCATTGACAAATGCCGGCGTCGATTCCCGTACCGGCATGGTGTCAGTTGTACTGGAACGACTTACCCCATAAGGGCGCGCTTGCCTACATCGGGTGCGGGACGCGAACTATATGCTTTGAAGACGCAGATCATTGAAGAGGAATATGTCATGCCGCTTAGAAAAGGATCGAGCCGTGAATCAGTCAGCAGCAACATCAAGACACTTGTTCACGATTATGAAAAGACGGGTGCCATTGGAAACAGCAAACCCGCGAGCAAGAAGAAGGCAATAAAGCAGGCCGTCGCGATCGCGATGGATAAAGCCCACGATAGCGGTGGAAAGAAGGGTTAGGTCCCTTGAGATTTCTGATGCAAGAGGCGTGACCTGCGACATTGCGCAGTTACCGGTAAAACGTCATGGTGATCCCGGCAACATTCGCGACACTAGCGGATCACACCCGGCCCCTCGCTAACAGCCTACCGGAGCGTGCCGGCACCGTAAGGCGGATCAAGTCTTCCCGTGACCGGACCATGATGCGGTCCGTCGCGCGACACCGGTCATTTTTCTTCGGCGTCAAAAAGGCCTAGACTCGCAGGGAAGCGGCAGGAAAAGCCGCCCTTAGCCAACCACTTGGAGGAGTCCCATGAAATTTCATCACGCTCTCACCGGTGCGCTTGCTGCGCTGGCATCGCTTGTTGCCATACCCGCCCTGGCCCAGATTGAAATCAAGTTTGGCCACGTCGGCGAGCCGAATTCGCTGTTCGCCAGTTCCGCCGAGGAATTCGCCCGCCGCGCCAATGCCAAGCTCGGCACCAAGGCCAAGGTCGTGGTCTTCGGATCGAGCCAGCTCGGCGGCGACAAGGAACTGCTGCAGAAGCTGAAACTCGGTACCGTGGATATCGCGTTGCCATCGACGGTGATGTCCTCGGAGGCCGACATCTTCGGCGTCTTCGAGATGCCTTATCTGGTCAAGGACCGCGCCCACATGGGCCGCATCGAGAAGGAACTGTTCTGGACGAAGATTGCCCCCGAGGTGGAAAAGAAGGGGCTCAAGATCCTCGCCGTCTGGGAGAACGGCTATCGTCACATCACCAACTCCAAGCGCCCGATCAACACTCCGGCGGACCTGCAGGGCATCAAGCTGCGCGTGCCGGAAGGCAAATGGCGGGTGAAGATGTTCCAGGCCTATGGTGCCAATCCGTCGCCGATGAAATTCTCCGAGGTATTCACCGCGCTCCAGACCGGCGTGATGGATGGCCAGGAAAATCCGTTCACGCAGATCTATAGCGCCAAGTTCCAGGAAGTGCAAAAGTATCTCTCGCTCACCGGCCACGTCTATACGCCCGGCTACGCCACCGTCGGCGCGAAGAAATGGGCAACACTGCCCGAGGACGTGCGCAAGATTCTCGAGGACACTGCCCGGGACACGCAGGCCTTCGTGTACGCCGCCGCCGAGAAAGATGACAGCGACCTGCTGGCCAAGCTGAAGGCCGCCGGCATGCAGGTGAACACGCCCAACAAGGAGGCTTTCATCGCCGCGTCCAAGCCGGTGTACGAGGAGTTCGCCAAGGACGTGCCCAGCGCGAAAATGATCATCGATCGCGCGATCGCGCTCGGCAAGTAGGCCGGTGACGCTGGCCGGTTTCCGCCACGGTTATGCCGTGGCGCTTGAATGGTTGGTGATTGTGCTGATGGCGGCACTGGCCATCGAGGTCACCGCCGGCGTCGTTTTTCGCACCGCCGGCTATTCGCTGGCCTGGTACGACGAGCTCGCCTCGATCCTGCTGGCGTGGCTGACTTTCTACGGCTCGGCGCTGGCCTCGGCCAGGCGCGCGCACATCGGCTGCCCGGAAGTGGTGGCGCTGATGCCGCCGAAGCTGCGCCTCGCTATCCGCATGGTGACGGAACTCATCGTCATCGCCTTTTTCCTGCTGATCGGCTGGACCGGCTACCAGGTGCTGGGCGTGCTCGACACCGACCACTTGGTCAGCCTGCCGGCGATACCGGTGAGCTGGGTGCAGTCGGTGCTGCCGATCAGCGCGGCGCTGATCGTGCTGGCGGTGTTGCTCACGCT
>JBDTSU010000073.1:0-12923 GCA_039930965.1 Betaproteobacteria bacterium | reverse complement strand
GAGAACGAGAAGTCGATGTAGAACTTTCCCGCCCCCGAGTACTGCAGGAATGCGCCGAAGATGGTGAACAGGATGATCAGCGAGGACGACACATCCACCGCCACGCCGTAGATGCCCTCCAGCGTCATGTACATATGCCCGACCAGCCGGCCGACTTCGTAGCCCTTGTGTGTCCACGGCTGCGGCAGATACGCGCCGAACAGGGCATAGAGGATGAAGGCGCTGGTGATGGCCGGCATGATCCAGCCGTTGGTGCGGCGCATGACTTCCATCACCATCAGCATCAGCGCGACGCCGAAGACAATGTCCCAGTTGTTGGGCGAGGTGTTGCGGTCGGTGAAATCGTCGCCGCCCTGGATCAGGTATACCGCGACCGCCACCGACAACATCGCGAGGAGCCAGTCCCACCACATGATGCGGTGGCGAAAGCGCGGCGCCACCGGAAACACCAGAAAGCCGAGAAATAGCACGCAGGCGACGTGCACCGGCCGTAGCGTCTGCGTGGCGACAATACCGTAGGCGGTGTACAAATGAAACGCCGACATCGCCACCGCGAACAAGGTAATGAGGCCAGCCAGCCGGCCGCGCAACTTGTTGGCCGCGCCCTCTTCCTCCTCAATGAATTCCTCGGCCTTCTTCAGCGCTTCGTCGCTGACGACTGGTTCGCTGATCGGCTTGGCCTTGTTCGGCTCGGTCATGGGTCACGCGCCTCGTCGGTACTGCCACATTGCAAGCATTCGTCCGCCTGGCGCAGGCCGTGATGACGGCTTCCGCATGTGGAACTCACGTCTCAACAGAACGAAAAAACCCCGCCATGCGGCGGGGTTGCAGTCTTCACAATTTTCAATTGACCTTGATGCCATGCTCCGCCAGATACTTCGCCGCGCCCGGGTGAAACGGAACCGGTGAGGCCGAAGTTTTCTGGTTCTCGAGCTTGAAATTGGCCGCTTCCTTGTGCACGTTGATCAGGTCGGCGCGTTTTTCGAAGATGGTCTTGACGATGTTGTAGGCGGTCTTGTCGTCCATGCTCGCATTGGTGACGAGGATGTTCATCACGGTGGCCTGCTTGTTATCGCCGCTCATGCCGCGATAGGTTTCTTTCGGGATCGAGTCCTCGACATACAGGTTGCCGTACTTCTTGTTCATCACCGGCACCAGTTCGGCGTGGTCGACCATCTTGATCTTGGTGCCGGGCGTATTGGCCAAGTCGGTCACGGCGGCGGTCGGCAATCCGCCGACCCAGAAGAAGGCGTCGATCTTGCCATCCTTCATCGCGTTCACCGATTCGGCCACGCCGAGGCGCTCGCGTTTCAGGTCCTTGTCCTTGTCCAGACCGGCCGCCTCGATGATGCGAAAGGCCATCACTTCGGTGGCGCTGCCGGGCGAGCCGGTGGAAACATGCTTGCCCTTCAGGTCGGCGATCTTGTTCACGCCGCGGCCTTCGACCGACACCACGTGCATGCGGTTCGGATACAGCACCATCAGCGTGCGCAGAGGTACCTTGTTGCCGGTGAACTTGTCCTCGCCACGGTAGGCATCCTGACTCGCGTCGGCCATCGAAAAGCCTATGTAGGAATTACTCTTGGCGATCAGCTTGAGGTTGTCGACCGAGCCGCCGGTCACTTCGGCCGTGGCCTGCATGCCGGGGACATGCTTGGACAGCTCGGCGGCGATGCCTCCCCCCAGCGGGTAATACACGCCGCCGGTCCCGCCGGTCGCCACCGAAATATTGACCTTGTCCTGCGCCGCCAGCGGCGCGGAAAGGATTATCGCCGCGGCAATGCCGAGCGCCTGTGTAAATTTCCTCATCTGAATCTCCTCTTGCGGTTATGTTGTTCCGTGCAAACGGTGCGGCCTTGCCTGACGCGCCCTGATGCTGCGTTTCGCCGGAAAGTATATACGAAGGCCTTTGCCGCCGGTTGGTACCTGGCGGCAACACGGCTTTTACCGCCTCACGGCCGCAATGCGCCCACGCGCGAATTGAAAAGTGATTGAATAGTCGTCGATGCATTCTCGTTTTCGCCTGCCTTGCGCCGCAGCCACGGATCAAGGAGTTGCTTCCAACAGGCATTGCATTGATGACGATGGATAAAGCGGGTGACAGGCGATTCTGCCCTGCCTCACAGAGGCCACCCTTCAAGCCCGTGCCCCGCCTGACCACCTTAACGAAAGCCCTTCCATGTCCCTTGACCCCGACGTCGTGAAAACACTCTCCGCGGTAACGACCGCAACCATCACCACGCTGCTACTGAAGAAGGGCCTGCGCAATGTTTGGATGCGCGGCACGCGCCCGCTTCGGCCCGGCCAGCCGCGCCTGGTCGGGCGCGCGTTCACGTTGCGCTTCGTGCCGGCGCGCGAAGACCTCGCGACACCCGCGTCCTGGTCCAAGCCGATTTCCACCCGCGCGGCAATCGAGGCCATGCCGGCGGGCTGCATTGCCGTGGTCGACGCCATGGGCGTGACCGATGCCGGAATCTTCGGCGACATCCTGTGTGCGCGCATGCAAAAGCGCGGCGTCACGGCGCTGGTCACCGACGGCGTGGTGCGCGATCTGGCCGGTGTGCTCGACACCGGCCTGCCGGTGTGGTGCCAGGGTGCGGCCGCGCCGCCCTCGGTGGCCGGGCTCACATTCGTGAATTGGCAGGAGCCGATCGGCTGCGGCGGCGTCGCCATCTTCCCGGACGATGTCGTGGTTGCCGATGCCGACGGCGCGGTGCTCATTCCGGCCGCCCTGCTGGACGAAATCGTTACCGCCGCGCCGGAACAGGAACGACTGGAGAGCTGGATCATGCTGGAAGTCGGCAAGGGCGCCGCGCTTCCGGGACTCTACCCGCCGAACGCGGAGAACCTGGCGCGGTACGAGGCGGCCAAAGCGGCCCGGCGCGACTAGCGTGACCGTGGGCCAGACAGCGCGGCGATCCTGGCAACACCAACAAAAACTCGTCCATGCCGGCCGCTTGCGCCATCACCAGTCGCCCGCGAGGTGGAGCGACCTTTGCCGGTAACCATCCTTGCGGCTGAGTTTCAGACTGGCGGCAAACGCCGGGAAGTCCAGTCCAAAGCGTTTCTGCATTGCCCGGGCCTGGCCTTCAATCCATCGCCAGCGCGGCTCGAAAGACGCATCGCGGAACGCGAACACCAGGTAATTGTCGTCGCTGGCGACCGGCAGCAGGATGATATTGCCACCGAACACGTCGGCGACAGTATCCAGGTGGGCGGTACGGTCACCCCGCGGCCCGACCATATTGGCCACCATGACACCCTGTGCCGACAGGGCGTCACGGACATCGAGATAAAACCGCCGCGTGCATACCGATGCCGAGAATCCGTGGCGATCAAAGGCATCGATCATCACCACCTCCGCGGTCTCCGGGTCATGACGAAGATAGTCGGCGGCATCGCCGAGCCGGATGCAGAACCGCGCATCGTCCGGAGGCACCAGGAACTGCTCGCGGAACGCCAGAATATGCGGGTCGATCTCCACGACCGTAACTCGCGTTGCCGGCAGATGACGATGACAGTATTTCGCCAGCGATCCACCGCCCAGGCCAAGCATGAGGATGTGAGCCGGCTGCGGCACGAACAGCAGGAAGCTCATCATCTTTCGCGTGTAGGCAAAATCCAGCGCGCAGGGATCACTCAGGCGCATGCCGCTCTGCGTGAGTTCGCGCGAAAAATACAGCGAGCGCGAATCATCCTCGTCGATCACGTACGGCTTGTCATAGGTGCCGGACAAAATCCGCTCGACGAGTTGGCGGCGATCGCAATCGGCAGGCTCGAGCACGCGCAGGGTGCCGCGTTCACCGGCGAACGGATTGGGCAATTCAAGAATCGTCGGGCAAGGCATCGTCAGGGTCGTCGCGGTCTGCAGGGTTGCGCACTCGGGTTCAAACGCGTGTGAGCCTTCGGCTTTGGCGTCGGGCCGGCGCCGGAATGGCCGCAGCGGAACCATCCCGCCGCCCGCTTGACGAGAGTCGAGACTCACCAATTTCGATACATGATGAAGGCGATGGCTTTTTTCGTATGGCTAGGCGCGCGGAGGCGACGTAACGGGGACTACGGCAACGACGAGCAACGCCGCCATGCGGAAATAGACGCGGTTTCATGTATCGATATAGGTAAATCTCGACACTAGAAAGCTACGTCTTCCAATGCGGCGGAACCGTTTTGTCGAAGTACGGCAGCGCCTCGATCCGCTTCATCCAGGCCGCCAGCTTTGGCGGCACGACACGCAGCAGGTCATGACCCGGTTTGCGCGTATCGACGCGGCCGAGGAAGGCCAGATACGGATACAACGTGAAGTCCGCGCCACTTGGCGCGTCGCCGGCAAGAAAGTCCTTGTCGAGCCAGCTCTCGATGCGCGCGAGCTCCGTCGCCAATGCCAGCTTGCGCACAGCGATCGCCTCGCCATCGGGCGTCGCATCGCCCACGCCGAACACTTGTTCAAATATCTGCTCATTGATGGGATCGACGTACGCTGCCACTTCAGCCGCGCGCCGGCGGGCGACCGCACGGGCCTGCACATCGCGCGGCCACAGCGGCTCACCGCTGTCGGGATAGCGGTCTTCCAGGTAGTCGAGGATCGCGGCGGACTCATACATGGCAAACCCGTCGTCCACCAGCGCCGGTACTTTCTGGCGCGGATTGATGGCGGTGAACGCGGCCGTTTTCAGGTCACCGTTGTCAAAGGACATGCGCCTGGCTTCATAGGGCAGCTTCTTGTGCTCGAGCGCGAGCCAGACTTTCCAGGCGTAGGGGGATCCTGATCCGAAATAGAAGGTAAGCATGAGGGAGTTGGACACTTTCTGTTTGGCCGGCGCGATCGCGACGCCGCTCGCGCTGCCCTGGCCGCCACCAACGCGACAATCGACCAAGCATGCGACATTGCAGCGGAACAATATGGAAGTCTAGCATCGGCGCGGCCGCGAGTGATCGCGCGACCTGCGCCGGCTATCTCAGGGACGAAGCCCGCCCCGGGATGGACGACGGGCCAGCGATCAGCGCGGGCCGGCTGAGCCCGCTGAGCCCATTGAACCCGTTGAGCCCATTGGACCCATTCCGCCCCACGACCGCAGGATCTGCCGGGCCTCGGCCATGTCGAATTCGTACGTGGCCCTGGCCGCACGCAGGCATGCCAGCCGATCATCCCCCGCGCTCTGCGCGCACTCACGCATGGCTTCCTTGTGGGCGCCACCGGCTTCGCGAATTGCCGAGCGGTATTTTTGCTGTGGCGTCACATCCACGGTCGCGCCGCGTGCCAGCGATTGCGCGTCGCTCATGTCCGTGGCATGCGCGACGCTGCCGGCGACCAGCAGCGCGGCCGCCAACATTGCCGTGCAACGCCGGCTGCGTCTGTTTTGCTGATTCATGGGGCGACCTCATAGGTTGGAAACGGCACCGCGCATTCACGTTGGCATTCACGTTGACCAAGGCCGGCGGCGATTGTTGCTATTACCTCATACCTTCCCGCCGCCATCCATGGGCCGGACACCGAGTTATGTGTAGGCGTTCGCCGACGGGCCGCGAACCGTACCGGACGGGGCGTTGCAAGATCGAACCTGAGTGGGAAACGTAGGAAAGAACCTACCGCCATTGCGGTCTTCGGCTGATCGCCCGTGGCGCGCGGGATATCCATCATGGTCACTGTGCCCTGCCCCGCACCTGCCGGCCCCCATCACGCGGCAAGCATCGCCCGGTGCAGAAAGCCCGTTACCAGGCATCGCCATGACCCCCAACGATCTGTCATTACCCGCCAACGAAAAGGAAATCGACATGCAAAAGCTAAAAGACTTGATGAGCCGGAACGTTCAGCTGATCGGCCCGGACGAGACCATCCGTGACGCCGCGCAGCAAATGCTGAAAGGCAATTTCGGCATGCTGCCGGTCACCGAAAACGATCGCATGATCGGCTCGATCTCGGATCGCGATATTGCGATTCGCGCCGTCGCCGGCGGCAAGGATTGCACCACCAAGGTTCGCGACGTCATGTCGGAAGGCATCATCTGGGCGTACGAAGATGCATCGGTGGCCGACGCGGCCAAGCTGATGAGCGATCACCAGGTCCGCCGCCTGCCCGTTGTCAACGCCGACAAGCAGCTGGTCGGCATCGTCGCGCTGGGCGACTTCGCCGTCGTCAATGCCGACATCGCGATGGCCGGCGAGGCCCTGGCGGAGATTTCTCAGCCCGCCTGAATCAACTGTCCCGCATGGCGCGCGCAAAACTTTCGGCGCCCAGGCTGAACGCCTGCGCGAAACCGCCGATCACACGCGCCGATACCGGCGCAATGGCGAAAATCGAGAAATCGGCCAGCGCAAACATGTCGGCTGACTGGGGAAACCGTGCGAGGTAGCTTGTCCTGGCCGCCTGGTATTCCCCGGAACCGCTCGCGAGCCGGCGGGCGTCGCCCTGCACGGTGACACGTGCCCGGCTTTGCGGGGATGGTCCGTCAGCTGCCACAATCAGCAGGCTGACGCGCGGACTTTCCAGCATGTCTCCGGTATGGGCCGCGAGCCGGCTGACGTGAATGAAAAAATCGGCGCCGCCGGCATGCTGGGCATACGGCACCATCGACACGTACGGTTCCCCAGCGTGCAACGTGCCAAGCGCAGCAATGTCTTGTCCGCGCACCAGATCGCGCAACGCACGGGCTTGATCTTGATTCATCGAATTAGTTTAGCAGGCGACGGTCGACGGTTGATCGGCGCGGGGCAGGTCGATGCGGAGCCGGCTAAATCGGCGATTATGCCGGATACGGACGTGTCGCCGTGAACGCGCCAGCAACCGTCGCCCGGATGGAAGAGGCGGCCGCTCCGCCACGCCATCTCAAGGCTAAGAAAATGCCCACCGGTGCGACCGGTGGGCATTTGCCGTTGCCATCAGCCGGACGATTCACCGTCGCGGCCGTTTTTTCGTCGATCAGCCGCGGCGGCGGCGCACGGCGCCCAGTCCCAGCAGACCCAGGCCGAGCAATCCCAGTGTTGCCGGTTCCGGCACGTTCACGGTCGTGACGATGACATTGTCCAGTGCCGGACCCCAGGCGCTGGTGTTGCCGCTGCCAAACGTCAGGGTCGTCAGGTTACCGTCACCGACGAATGAAAAGGTGTGGGTGACCCAGTTCATGTCGCCCCGGGTGGTGCCATTGGCAATGGTGTCGTAAACATAGCGGTTGACCGGCGCATTGTTCAGGGCCAGGGTCAGCATGCGCGGCCCGCCTCCGTTGTCGGGATTACCGGACATGTCGAACTGCACCAGGTAGGTCTGGCCGGCCACGGTGTTGAAACCGGTGGACGCGGCGATCGAGCCGGCGCCATTGCCGGACAGGTCCAGGCTGAAGTGTCCGTCGCTGGCCTGCCAGTAGTTGAAGATCCAGTCGATGCTGCCGCTGCCGACGGTCCAGCCGGCGATGCTGGTTGAGCCAGCGCCGAGGGTCATGAAATTGGCGTTACCGTTGTAACTGCCGTCTTCAAAGCTGCCGTTGGCGATCAGGTTTGCGTGTGCCGGCAAGGCGGCGGCAAACAGTGCTGCGGCGATGCTGGTCTTCAAGAGTGTCATGTTCATTTTTTTTGGTATCCATTGAGTGCGGAAGAGGGAATCCAGAACTATGACGCACGTTTCATGCCGAACGTAAATATCATCGTTAATCAGATGGTTGCGTAACGACATGACGATGGGCAGGCGAAAACTGTAAGAATCGCCGACAGTCCCGTCGCCAGAGCGGCGCATCCACGTGATCGCCGCGTATCGCACCGCCTGGCTCCGCCGGTCACGGGTCGCGCGTGTAGTCCACGTCCGACATCGCGGCGGCGGATGTACGCGCTCATTAAACGCACTTTGCGGATGGCCGCTCTTCCGGTCGCGCGCTAAGGTAAGGCCAGTACAGCCAAACCAGAAGAGGAATGCCATGAGTCTCCGAAGTTACATCAAGCAGGCCGGCGGAATACTGTTCCCCCATAAGCCGGCGGATCCGGCATTGGCGGCAAACACCCTGGCGCAAATGCAACGCAATGTCCTCGCGCGCAACGGCGCGGCCGGTAAAACCATCGAGAGCTACATCAACTCACAGCGCTGCCGCGTCGTCGGGCTTGCCGTGAAATATGACGGGCTCACGAAAAACATCATTGTCAGCGGGATCGCGTTCGACCGCGCGACCCGGGAAAAAACCATCCAGTGTTGCCAGCGAATCATTGGTGTCGCGGGAATTGAAAACCTGCTCACCCTCGCAGCGGGCGAGTCGCTTGAGTCCAGGTATCGCGCCGCCAAGCCCGGCTGGAAAGCCGCCAGGCCGGCGTGAAGCGGTGCGGGAGACGGGACGCGCGGCCGAACTCATTCGGGGCGGTTTCGCGCGCGCACCGGGCCGGACGACACGCGTGCACTGCGCCTGACGCGCAGGCGCAAAACGTGATTTCCTGCCGGCGGTGAGCGAGCAACGTTCCTTCGCGGAGTTGTGGACGCTTGTCAGGCAAGCACTGTCGGCGTGGCATGAAGATTACGCACCGAGCATGGGTGCGGCGCTCTCGTACTACACGATCTTTTCCCTTGCGCCGCTGCTGCTCATTGTGATTTCCGTTGCCGGTCTCGTGTTTGGCGCCGATGCGGTGCGCGGCGAGATCTTTGGCCAGTTGCGCGGTCTGATGGGCAACGACGCCGCCGCGGCCATCGAGGGGATCCTGGCAAGCGTCAGCAAGCCGGTGCAGGGCATCACCGCCACCGTCGTCGGCATCGCGCTGGTACTGGTCGGCGCCACATCGGTGTTCGGCGAATTGCAGGACGCCCTCGATCGAATCTGGCGCGCCCCGGTTCGTCAACAACCCGGCGGACTCCCCGGATTGCTGCGCGCCCGCCTGCTGTCGTTCGGCCTGATCCTCGGCATCGCATTTCTGTTGATGGTCTCGCTGGTGCTGGGCGCGTCGATGGCGGCTCTCGGCAAATGGTGGAACAGCGCATTTGGCGGCTGGGAAGTGCTCGCGCAGGTCACTAACGAAATGATCGGTCTGGCCCTGACTACCGGCGTCTTTGCGATGATCTACAAGATCATGCCGCGGGTGAGGGTGCAATGGCGGGATGTCTGGCTCGGCGCGCTGGTGACTTCGCTGCTATTCACCATCGGCAAATTCCTGATCGGCCTGTACATCGGCAGGAGCGGCATCGCGTCCGGCTTCGGCGCGGCGGGTTCGCTGGTCATCATCCTGATCTGGGTCTATTACTCGGCGCAGATCTTCCTGATCGGCGCCGAATTCACGCGCGCCTACGCACACAACTTCGGTTCCGCGCGCGAACCGCCCGCACCGTCCGCACCGCCCAACATCGCGGCCACGGCAGGTGACGGCATTCCCGCCCGCCGGTAGTACCTGGCCGGGGCAAGGGGGATAGTTGCATGCCCACGTCAGCACGAAAGGTCCCTCCCCTGCACCAGCGGAAAAGCGCAGAATTGCCCTGGTCAGCCCGATAGGTCACGGCCTTGCACATGGACCGTGCAGGCCAACGCCTGCTAACATCCGGCAATCAAATGCCATGAAATCTTGCCAACCGGGGAACTATGAAACTCAGTGATATCTCAATCCGCAACGCCGTGCGCATGTACGCGGCGGCCGTGCTGATACTGTTCGCGGGATTCGGCATCCTCGCGCGGTCATCGATACAAAAAACAGCCGGCATGGCGGGTGACGCCGCCGCCGCGGCAACAACGGAATTGACTTTCGTGCTGCTGCTTTGCCTCGGCGCCATGGTGGTGGGCGCCGTATTCGTGCTCCGCCATGTATCCGGCCGCATCGACCTCCTGGTCGTCGAAACGGAGAACCTGCGCGCCGGGGACTGCGACCTCACCCGCCGGTTGCCAACGATGAGCGGCGGCCTCGGCAAACTGAGCACATCGCTCAATGGGTTCGTCGGCCAGGTTCACGATGTGGTCGCCAGCGTCGCCACCAATGCCGCTGAAATCGCCTCGGCTGCGCGCCAGATCAGCGCCGGCAATACCGATCTTTCCGCCCGTACCGAACAACAGGCCTCGACCCTGGAAGAGACCGCGTCGAGCATGGAGGAATTCACCTCTTCGGTGAAGCAGAACGCAGAGAATACGCGGCTCGCCAGCAGCCTCGCGGCGACCGCCTCGACCGCGGCGCAACGCGGCGGCAAGGTCGCCACGCTGGCGGTGGAGCGCATCGGTGCCGCCAATGAGAGTTCCCGAAAAATCGGCGCGATCGTCGCGACCATCGACTCCATCGCCTTCCAGACCAACATCCTCGCGCTCAACGCTGCCGTGGAGGCCGCGCGCGCGGGCGAACAGGGACGTGGCTTTGCCGTCGTTGCCTCGGAGGTGCGCGCGCTCGCGCAGCGCAGCGCCACTTCCGCGAAGGAAATCAAGGCGTTGGTCGGCAACGCGATCGATCAGGTGGACGACGGCGCCAAGCTGGTCGCCGAAGCCGGCAGCAGCATGCAGGAAATCATCGCCGCCATCGAACAGGCGGCCGCGATCATGAATGAAATCGCCACCGCCAGCGCGGAACAGGCCTCGGGCATCGAACAGGTCAATCGCGCCATCATGCAGATGGAAGACGTGACCCAGCAGAATGCGGCGCTGGTCGAGCAGGCCGCCGCGGCCGCCGAATCGATGCGCGAACAGGCGGAAGGCCTCACGGTGCTGGTCGCGCGCTTCAAACTCGACCAGCAGAAATTGCGTGCGGCCGGCCATCAAAGTTCACGTGGCACCGGCATGAAGGCGACGCCGTCGCAACCCGCGGTCCATCGCGCGCGCGGCCAGAAGGCGTTGACCGCACGTCCCGCCGTGGCGCGCGAAGATGGCGAGTGGGCGGAGTTCTGATCGGCACGGACTGGCGTGCGCGCGGCCGGGAAGTACCCGGAAAATCACCGCCCGCCTCTCCGCAAGCGAAAAGGGACAGCGTGTTTGCCATCAGGCAAACACGGCGCTGCCCCCGCCAATGGCGCCGCAGGTCTGCTACTTGAATCCTTCCAGGCTGGCCTTCGCGACCATGCCATCCTGCTGTGAAGTCACGCCCGATACGCCGACCGCGCCGAAAATCTTGCTGCCGACCGTGATCGGCAGCCCGCCTTCGACCGTCGATGCATTGCGCAGATTGAGCACCCGCGTGCCCGCGCCACCACCGGCGACCAGGTCCTCGAACACTTTCGACGGCCGCCGATAGATGGCCGAGGAACGTGCCTTGTCCTGCGACACGTCGATGCTTCCAGATTGTTATGGTGAACGGGAGAGTCTGCGCGTGCCGCCGCGTATGGCGGGCGGCGCTCTAAGGAAGCTCTGATTAAGTCGATTTCGTCGCTTCGCTGTTGGCAAACGCGTGTTGTTGCTCGTACAAAAATATCTCCTTGCATATCAAACATATTCGGCGTCGATATTTTTGCGTGTTTGCCAAATGAGGCGCCTAGTCTGGCTTAGAACTCAACTTAATCAGAGCTTCCTTAATTCAGGCTCGACAGCAAGCTGGCACGATTGGCATTTTTCGCGTTGACGCGGGCGCACGATCCATCGCGATGATGTTTCGGTCGTCACCCGGCAGTTTTTGCGGGCGTCAGTCAGGCCACCGGCGGTGTCGTGAGGATGCCGCGGCCGAGAGAATTCGCAACGCTTTCCCGCTGCATTGATATACTGTATTTAATTACAGTCTCCGCAACATCAGGGAAACATCATTGGACACCATCGTCGCCGCACTGCCCGCCGCGCCCACCGCGCCCGCCGCGCCCACCGCACCCACCGCATCCGCTGCGCCGCGGGATTACCTCACCACGCTCAACACCCGGCAGCGTGCCGCCGTGGAATATGGCATCGTGCCGGGTCAACTCAAGTCGCCATGTCCCGGCGCGCTGCTGGTGATTGCCGGCGCGGGCTCCGGCAAGACCAACACGCTCGCCTATCGCGTCGCGCATGCGGTGCGTCACGGCGCCGACCCGCACCGATTGCTGCTGCTGACGTTTTCGCGCCGCTCGGCGCTGGAGATGGAGAGGCGCACGGGACGCATACTCAACAGCCTGCTCGGCAATTCCGCCGACCAGGCGCCACCCTCGCTGCCCTGGGCCGGCACGTTTCACAGCGTCGGCGCGCGCCTGCTGCGCGAATACGCCGAACGCATTGGCCTGCATGACTCGTTCACCATCCAGGACCGCGGCGATTCCGAAGACCTGATGGGCCTGGTGCGCCATGAGCTCGCGCTGGAAAACAGCCAGCGCCGCTTTCCCACCAAGGCCACCTGCCTCGCCGTCTATTCGCGGGTGGTCAACAGCAGGGCGACGCTGGACGAGGTGCTGAAAACCACTTTCCCGTGGTGCGTCGAGTGGGATGTCGAATTGAAAAAACTGTTCGCCGCCTACACGCGCGAAAAGCAGCGCCAGAACGTGCTCGATTACGACGACTTGCTGTTGTACTGGGCGCACATGGTCGCCGACCGCGGCCTGGCCCTCGAAATCGGCGGCCACTTCGACCACATCCTGGTGGACGAATACCAGGACACCAACCGGCTGCAGTCCAGCATCCTGACGGGCATGAAGCCCAGCGGACGCGGTGTCACCGTGGTCGGCGACGATGCGCAGTCGATCTATTCGTTCCGCGCCGCCACGGTGCGCAATATCCTCGATTTTCCCTCGCAGTTTTCCGAGCCCGTCCATGTGGTCACGCTCGACCGCAACTATCGCTCGACGCGGCCGATACTGGACGCCTCCAATGCCGTCATCGGCCTCGCCGCCGAGCGCTTCACCAAGAACCTCTGGACCGAACGCGTTTCTTCCGCCCGGCCCGGCCTTATCACGGTTCGCGATGAAGCCGACCAGGCGCGTTGCGTGGCCACCCGGATACTCGACAATCGCGAGGCCGGCATGACGCTGAAATCGCAGGCGGTCCTGTTCCGCACCTCCAGCCACAGCGCGCCGCTGGAACTGGAGCTGACGCGTCGCAACA
>JBDTSU010000072.1:0-12933 GCA_039930965.1 Betaproteobacteria bacterium | reverse complement strand
TCGCTCGCCCATCAACCCATTCTCGAACGCGCCTCCATGAAATATGCAGGCTAGCTGGGTATCGCGCGAAAGGCATAACTCCAGCAATGGCGCGCCGTTCCGGGCATTTTCGCCCTGTGGGCCGCGCCGGTGCTGGAGTTTGCGGGGCTATGGACGAATATTCGGCCAGCGGGTAAACGCGATGAACGTCTCGCGGCTTTCCACCAGATCGGCCTTGACGTATCTCACGTAAGCGCCGGGCGGGCCGTTGTGGCACCACGCAATCACGCGCTCGAGATCGGCTTCGGCGCCTTGCACGATCGCTTCCACGCTGTCGTCGTCACGATTGCGCACCCAGCCGTTGACTTCCAGGGCCTGCGCCACCGCGCGCATCGAATCGCGAAATCCCACCCCCTGCACGCGGCCGGTGATTTCGAGATGCACCGTGATGAAGGCCTCGTTCATTCGTCGTGATGAATTTTTCGGGAGCGCGTCGATTTTACGGTCGCGCGGGTCTTCTTGGCTTCGATGCGCCGCTCCTTTGAGGCGCGGGTCGGCTTGGTTGCCAGGCGTTTCTTCGGCACGTGGTTGAGTTTCTTCAGGCGCTCGACCAAGCGCTCGTAGGCAATTTCCCGGTTGCGGAATTGCGAGGGCGAATCCTGCGCGATCACCACCACTCCTGACGGCAAGTGCGTGAAGCGGATCGCGGAGTTGGTTTTGTTGACATGCTGGCCGCCGGGGCCGGAGGCGCGATAGGTATCGACCTCGATCTCGCGCTCGAGGGTTTCGCGCTCGAGGGAGTAGGGAGGAAGGGTGAGGGGGACGCGGCGGGGCATGGCGGTATTTTACGGCGATGGCGAAGCAGTCATGCAAACATTGCCCCGTGGGTAACTTGCGGACGCTTTTGTTCCGCGGCAATCTTCAATCCCCCTCAGTCCCCCTTTTTTCAAAGTGGGAAGTCAATTGCGAATGGCTCGGACCAAAGCCAGTCACTCATCCCTTTGCAAAGGGGAGGCCGGGAGGGAGAGCGAAGCGAAGGTGCGTTCGGTGGTTGCGAATCGCAATCTCTTCATTCCGCGAGGCACGGCAAGAAGCTCGCCGAAAAGGCGGTGATTCACCCTTCACTTCAATATCCCGCGGCACGCAGGATCAGTCGGAAACAGCAAACAGTAGAGCACCAGCTCAACCGGCGGATCGGTGACACGACCGGTGGCCTTGGTCACGCCGGGCGTGGCGCAACTGGCCAGTGACAGCACGCCGGCCAGCACGATCAGGAATGATCTGCCTGAGAAGGGTCTTGCCGTTCGCAATTGCGTTTGTCCCACTGGGTTGACCAGGAGTATCGGATGCTCAGGCAGTATGAAGAGTCTTTGCGCTCTTTACACCGCAGGTGCCGAGCGCCGAGGCGAATAGCTGCGAAATGGTCGCCATAACTTGAAGCACCCGATAGCTAACGCGCGCATCAATGTCGTCAGAAATCTCGGCACCCGTTAACTCGGGAATGAACGCGATGAGGATTACAGCGATCAAAAGGTAGCCGACATAAAACTCCGCCAGGCTTTCAACTTCCGCGCGGCGACAAAGCAAATCACAAACGACACCAGGAAGAAGGTCACGCAGAGCAACCCGCCATTTGGCAGCGTCGGCTGCATGCTATTTGATGCGCATCCCCGGTACCGCGCCGGCATCCGGCGCCAGCAAGTAGATACCGGTGCCGTCCCCCGCTGCCAGCACCATGCCTTGCGATTCACCGAAGCGCATCTTGCGCGGGGCGAGATTGGCGACCATCACGGTCAGGCGCCCGACCAGGTCTTTCGGGTTGTAGGCCGAGCGAATGCCGGCAAAAACGGTGCGGGTTTCGATGCCGAGATCGAGCGTGAGCATGAGGAGTTTGTCCGCGTCGGCGACCAGTTCCGCATCGAGGATCTTGGCAATACGCAAATCGAGGCGGCCAAAGTCGTCGATGGAAATGGTCTCGGCAATCGGCTGCACAACGATGGGCTTGGGAGGCTCCGGCGGGACCAGCGCGAATTCGGTTGACGCCGGCGCCTCCGCGGCGGCCGGCTTGGTGTCAGCCTTTGTGGAATCGACTTTCTTGCCTGCTTCCACCGCTTCCCTGGCCGGTTCCAGCAGCGCATCCATGTGCTTGGCATCGATGCGGCCCATCAGGTGCTTGTAGGGCTTGATCTCGTGACCTTCTTTCATTGGCTTGGCGGTCGTCTTCCAGTCGAAGGCATCGAAGCTGAACATCTCACCGGCCGTGGCCGCGAGCTGCGGCAACACCGGCGCCAGATAGACAGTGAGATCGCGGAACATCGCCACCGCGGTGGAACACACCGTCAGCAGTTCGGCCTCCTTGCCTTCCTGCTTGGCCAGGTCCCAGGGTTTGTTGGTATCGACAAATTGATTGGCGAGGTCGGCCAGCGCCATGATCTTGCGGATCGCCTTGCCATATTCGCGGCCATCGTAATAGCCGGCAATTTCATCGGCCGCACCCGAAAACTCGGCGGCGATATCTTTCGGCAATTGCGGCTTGCCCAGCTTGCCGGCGAATTTCCGGCTGATGAAACCCGCACTGCGGCTGGCGATGTTGACGTACTTGCCGATCAGGTCGCTGTTGACGCGGGCGACGAAGTCATCCGGATTGAAATCGAGGTCTTCCACTTTGTCGGTGAGCTTGGCGGCGATGTAGTAGCGCATCCATTCCGGGTTCATGCCGACCTGGATGTACTTCTGCGGCGAGACACCGGTGCCGCGCGACTTGGACATCTTCTCGCCGGTGAAGGTGATGAAGCCGTGCACGAAAACGTTGTTCGGCACTTTGCGCCCGGAGAACTTGAGCATGGCCGGCCAGAACAGCGTGTGAAAGTAAACGATGTCCTTGCCGATGAAGTGATATTGCTCGACCTTGTCGTCGGCGAGAAAGTCATCGAAGCTGCGCTTCTCGCCGTTGGCCTTGGCCTTGCCGGAATCGAAATACGCTTTAAGGCTGGCGAGATAGCCGACCGGCGCATCCAGCCAGACGTAAAAATATTTGCCCGGCGCGTCGGGGATTTCGATGCCGAAGTAGGGTGCATCGCGCGAGATATCCCAGTCGTTGAGATTCTTGCCGCCATCACCGAGCCATTCGGCCAGCTTGTTGACGACCTCCGATTGCAGCGCGGTCTCTTTGGTCCATTCCTGCAGGAACTGGAGGCATTTCTTGTCCGAAAGCTTGAAGAAAAAGTGCTCGGACTTTTTCAACACCGGTTTGGCGCCGCTGATGGTTGAATAGGGATTCTTCAGATCGGTCGGCGCGTAGACGCCGCCGCAGACTTCGCAGGAATCACCGTACTGGTCCCTGGCGCCGCATTTGGGGCATTCGCCTTTGATGTAGCGATCCGCCAGGAACATTTCCTTCACAGGGTCGAAAAATTGCTCGATCTCTTTGCTGACGATGAGCTTGGCGGCCTTGAGCTTCCGGTAGATATCCTGCGAAAGCTCGACATTTTCGGGTGAATGGGTCGAGTGCCAATGGTCGTAGCTCATCAGGAACGCACGCCAGTCGGCATTGTTCTCGACGTTGCCGCGCCCAATCAATGTTTCGGGCGAAATGCCTTCCTGTTCAGCGCGCAGCATGACTGCCGCACCGTGAGTGTCGTCGGCGCACACAAAATGCACCTCATGACCTTGCATGCGCTGGAAGCGTACCCAGATGTCGCCATACAGTTGATCGACGATGTGGCCGATGTGCAACGGGCCATTGGCGTAGGGCAGTGCGGTTGTTACAAATAGTTTGCGGGGCATCTAAAGCTTTTTCGCGTCCTTGGCTTGCGTCTCCGAAGGCAGAGCGACGTCGTAGCGGGAGCAGAACCGGTTGATTTGAATAATTATTTCCTTCGGCGAATTGTACCAAGGCGCCCGCATATTTGATATGGAGGCAAGTGGTTATCCGATAAAATAGCAAACTTACTTCATCGATAGAGTCCGCCTCATGAGCCTCACCGTAGAAACCATCCAGAATGCGCTGCGCGAGTTGATCGACCCGGTGACCGGCGAGAATTTCGTCGACGGCAAATCGGCAAAAAATATCAAGATCGATGGCGCCGATGTGGCGCTCGAAATCGTGCTGGGCTATCCCGGCAAGAGCGTGATGGAGCCGATTCGCCGCCAGGTGATCGAGCGGCTGAAGAAGATCGACGGCGTCGGCAACGTGTCGGCCAACGTATTCTCGAAAATTGTTTCACACAGCGCGCAGCGCGGCGTGAAGCTGGTGCCGGGCATCAAGAACATCATCGCCGTGGCCTCCGGCAAGGGCGGTGTGGGCAAGAGCACCACGGCCGTGAACCTCGCCCTGGCGCTGGCGGCGGAAGGCGCCTCGGTCGGCATGCTCGACGCCGATATCTACGGGCCCTCGCAACCGACGATGCTGGGCATCACCGGCCGCCCGGCCTCGAAAGACGGCAAGACCATGGAGCCGCTGGAGGGCCATGGCATCCAGGCAATGAGCGTCGGTTTCCTGATCGATCCAGAAACGCCGATGGTCTGGCGCGGGCCGATGGTCACTCAGGCGCTCGAGCAGTTGCTCAATGAGACCAACTGGCACGATCTCGATTACCTGGTGGTCGATCTGCCCCCGGGTACCGGCGATATTCAATTGACGCTGGCGCAAAAGGTCCCGGTCACCGGCGCCGTGATTGTGACCACGCCGCAGGACATCGCCCTGCTCGATGCGCGCAAGGGACTCAAGATGTTCGAAAAAGTCGGCGTGCCTATCATCGGCATCGTCGAGAACATGGCCATGCACGTATGCACCCACTGCGGCCACATGGAACACATTTTTGGTACCGGCGGCGGCGAGAAGATGGCCAAGGACTACGACATCGAGTTGCTCGGTTCCCTGCCGCTGGACATGAAGATCCGCGAAATGGCGGATGGCGGCAAGCCGACGGTGGTGTCCGAGCCGGACGGACCGATTGCCGGCATATACAAGGAAATCGCCCGCAAATGCGCCGCCAAGATCGCCAAGCAATCGCAGGATCGCTCAAGCGTATTTCCGAAGATCGTCATTCAGAACACTTGAACGCGAAACCCTCCACCGACGCGGCGACATCGACGGACCCGGTGCAGGAGTCCGTCGAGCGCGCCATCGCCTTGCGCCGTGAATCGCAGCACACCGAGGCACTGGCAATACTGCTCGACCTTTACAACCAGCAACCGGACAACGCCAAAGTCAATTACGAACTCGGCTGCACCTATGATCACCAGGGCGTCGAGGACGAGGCGATTGCATTCTACGAACACGCGATCCAGTGCGGCATCGCCGGCGAGGACTTGCGCGGCGCGCTGCTCGGGCTCGGCAGTTCATATCGCTGCATTGAGCGCTTCGGCGACGCCGCGCGGATACTGCAGAAGGGCGCCTCCACATTTCCCGATGCCCGGGAGTTCGATGTATTCCTGGCGCTCACCCGCTACAACATGGGCGAGCACGCCGACGCGATGCGCCTGTTGTTGAATCATATCGCCGAGCATTCAGCGGATGCCGATACGCAGAAGTACCGGCGGTCGATTTCCTGGTACGCGGAGAATCTCGATCCGCCCTACGACAAGTAGGCAGCTGTGGCCGCCTATTGCATCGGCCAGATTCGCGTGAAGGACGCGCAGGCCTGGGAACAGTATCGTGGCCGGGTGGGCGCCACCATCGTTCAATATGGCGGTGAAGTGATGTTTCGCGGCGGCTTGCAGCAGGCATTCAGCGGCACGGCTGACCACGACAGCGTGGTGGCGCTGCGATTCGACAATCTGGACGCGGCGAAACGATGGCATGATTCACCGGAGTATCAGGCACTGGTTCCATTGCGGGAGCAGGGTGCCGAGGTTGCATTGGTGTTGTATCAGGACTAGCGAAAGGAAGAACCAGCGTGAGCATCAAATCCGACAAGTGGATTCGCCGCATGGCACAGGAACACGGCATGATCGATCCCTTCGAGCCCGGGCAAGTGCGCGAAGTCAACGGCCAGCGCATCGTCAGCTACGGCACATCGAGCTACGGCTACGATATCCGATGTTCGGACGAGTTCAAGCTGTTCACCAATCTTAACTCCACGATCGTCGACCCGAAGAACTTCGACGACAAGTCATTCGTCGACATCAAGGCGGACTTCTGCATCATCCCGCCCAATTCCTTCGCGCTGGCGCGTACCGTCGAGTACTTCCGCATCCCGCGCAACGTGCTGACGGTTTGCCTCGGCAAATCGACTTACGCGCGCTGCGGGATCATCGTCAACGTCACGCCCTTCGAGCCGGAATGGGAAGGCTTTGTCACGCTGGAATTCTCGAACACCACGCCGCTGCCGGCGAAGATTTACGCCAACGAAGGCATCGCGCAAGTGCTGTTCTTCGAAAGCGACGAAGTGTGCGAGACCTCGTACAAGGATCGCGGCGGCAAGTATCAGGGGCAGAAGGGTGTGACGCTGCCGAAGATGTAAGGTTTCTTGACGAAAAATATTGGTTTCTGACAGATGACAGTTCGTTCCCGCTTCGCCCCAAGCCCCACCGGCTACCTGCACATCGGCGGTGCCCGCACCGCGCTCTACGCCTGGGCGTATGCCCGGCGCCACGGCGGCACATTCATCCTGCGGATTGAAGATACCGATGTCGAGCGCTCCACGCCGGCTGCCGTGCAGGCGATCATCGACGGCATGAAATGGCTCGGGCTCGATCACGATGAAGGACCGTACTTCCAGATGCAGCGCATGCCGCGCTACAAGGAAGTCATTGCGCAAATGCTTGCTGCCGGGACCGCCTATCACTGCTACACCTCCGCCGGCGAACTGGAGGCGATGCGCGAAGCCCAGCGTGCGCGCGGTGAAAAGCCGCGCTACGACGGACGCTGGCGTCCCGAGGCGGGAAAGACCCTGCCTGCCGTGCCGGCCGACGTCAAACCGGTGGTGCGTTTCCGCAATCCCATCGGCGGAAGCGTCTCGTGGATCGACGCGGTCAAGGGAAAAATTGAAATTGCCAACGCCGAACTCGACGACCTGATCATCGCCCGCGGCGACGGTACACCGACCTACAATTTTTGCGTTTGTGTCGATGACCGTGACATGAAGATCACTCACGTCATTCGCGGCGACGACCACGTCAACAACACGCCCCGCCAGATCAATATCCTCGAGGCGCTCGGCGCGACCGTGCCGGTCTATGCGCACTTATCGATGATCCTTGGCGACGATGGGCAGAAGCTATCGAAACGCCATGGCGCGGTATCGGTGATGGACTATCCAGCCAAGGGCTATTTGCGCGAGGCGGTGGTGAATTACCTGGCGCGCCTGGGCTGGTCGCACGGCGACGACGAAGTCTTCTCCGCGGCCCAGTTCTGCGAGTGGTTTGACCTTGACCACATCACGCCTTCCGCAGCGCAGTTCAATACCGAGAAGCTGAACTGGCTGAATCATGAGTACATCAAGAAGACCGATCCAGCGGCATTGGCGGCGCTGTTGACACCGTTTTTGCAGAATCTCGGCATCGATGTATCTTCCGGCCCGGCGGTATCGCGGGTGGCTGAGCTGCTGCGCGACCGCACACCGACACTGGTGGACATGGCCGAGGCCGCGCGCTATTTCTTTGTGCGTCCGCGCGTCGATTCCACGCTGCTCGCCGCGCATTTGACCGATCTTGCCCGGCCGGCGCTGGCCGAACTGAAAGCGGCCATGGCAGACGTAGCCTGGTCCAAAGCCGACCTCAATGCCGCCATCAAAGCCGGTGTGGCGAAGCACGCATTGAAGATGCCGCAGATGATGATGCCCCTGCGGGTCATGCTGACCGGGCAGACGCAAACCCCGGCCATCGACGCCATCATGGACGTTTTGGGCCGCGAAGAGACGCTGGCGCGCCTCGATTTCGGGCTCCCAGGCTGAATTAACTCGATATCCGGGCTTTGCAAAAAGGCCCATCTCCAGCTATAATGCGCGTCTTTCCCTGTGGGGGTATAGCTCAGCTGGGAGAGCGCTTGCATGGCATGCAAGAGGTCATCGGTTCGATCCCGTTTACCTCCACCACAGAACAGGCTGTACATATGGCAGGGGGCGGCCGTTTCACAGGCCGCTTTTTTGTTGTAAAGAGTTTAGTTGCACGCAGCACCGCAGTAAGACGTGTGAGTCCCCATCGTCTAGAGGCCTAGGACATTGCCCTTTCACGGCAGTAACACCGGTTCGAATCCGGTTGGGGACGCCAAACAAAGAAAAAGCCCGCCATGTGCGGGCTTTTTCTTTGTTTGATGTTCTCAATCAGGAAAGAATCGGGTGCGGTTCGACTAACCTCCACCTCGCGCCCTGCAGGTCACTCGGATTCGACACCGTCCAATCGTGCGCAGGCACGATTGGAGCCGCGGGCCTCATCCCGGGGCATTCGGTTGGACGTTCGCGCACTTTGACGCCGGAAAAACCGGCGAGCCTCCGCGCGAGCCGAGCGAGGATCGCCTCCTGCGAGACTTGCACAATCCGGTTGGCGCTACCAGCGTGCTTTCACGCGCCCTCCGCACCAGCCGATGAACGCGTGGCATTGAAAGTTGAGTTACGATGCTGCAGACGGCGTCCGCCTGAGACAGGAAATGGACAAATGCAGGCAAGTTGCATCGCTCGCCTGCCGTTTGAACTCACCCGCGTCAGCCGCTACACTAGTCAATTCGTTGTCCTGTTTCCGCTTCAATGCATCCGTTTCCACACGTTCGTTTCAGAACATCACTCGAGGAGAATTCTGTGAACAGCATTTCCAGACTGGTCCGCACCGGCGCCATTGCCGCCGCGCTTTTCGCCGCATCATCGGTGATGGCATTCGACAATCTCAAATTCATGATTCCCGCCAACCCGGGTGGTGGCTGGGACCAGACCGGCCGCAATCTGGCGGCTTCGATGCAGAAGGCGGGCGCGGTCAAGAGCGTCCAGTTCGACAACAAGGGCGGCGCGGGTGGCACGATCGGCCTGGCCCAATTCATCAATACGTCCAAGGGTGATGGCAATGCCATCATGGTCGGCGGCATGGTCATGGTCGGCGGCATCATCCTCAACAAGTCCGCGGTAAACCTCGGCATGGTGACGCCGCTGGCCCGGCTGACCGGCGAATATGAAGTGCTGGTGGTGGCCGCCAATTCGCCACTCAAGACACTGAAGGACCTGGTGGACAAGGCCAAGGCTGATCCGGGTTCGGTGTCGTGGGGCGGTGGCAGCGCCGGGGGCACTGATCACATCCTGGCCGGCATGATCCTGGCGGCGGTCGGCGTGGATCCTTCAAAGGTAAATTACATTCCATTTGCCGGTGGCGGTGAGGCGCAGGCATCGATCCTCGGCGGTCACACCACGGTCTCCATCGCAGGCTATGGCGAATACGCGGCGCAGATCAAGGCCGGCAAATTGCGCGCGCTGGGCATCTCGGCGGACAAGCGAGTTCCGGGCATTGATGTGCCGACGCTCAAGGAGCAGGGCGTGAATGTGGAACTGTTCAACTGGCGCGGCGTGTTTGGCGCGCCTGGCATCACCGAGGCGCAAAAGAAAGAACTGGTCGCCGCCATCGACAAGACAGTGAAGGGCCCGGCCTGGAAAGAAGTGCTGGCCAAGAATGACTGGACCGATATCTATATGGCCGGCGATGATTTCAAGAAATATCTCGACGACGAGAACAAGCGCATTGGCGACATTCTGGGCAAGCTGAACCTTAAGAAGTAGCCGGGATGGGGGCGTCGCAATCGGCAACGCCCCCGCCCCAACCCGGCGCAACGGTGGCTGTTCCGCCATCGCCCGGGGAAAATGTGTTGGCCAGTGGAAAGGGCCAGCCGGATGACGGAATGCGCAATAGTCGCGGCCCACAAATACCGCATGCCGGCTAGAAAGTGTTGGTAATTCGCCCAAGGGGAGAAATTCATGGCATCACCGGAATTGCGCAAAGCAAAACCCGGGCAGCTTGCGGTCGCGGCCGCGGTGTTGATCCTGGGGATCCTGATGGCACTCGGCACGTCGCAGTTACCGGCGGCCACCGGCTACGCGGGAGTCGGGCCGCGATTGATGCCGGCGATTGTGTCGGGTGGTCTCATCCTGCTCGGATTGATGCTGTTGAAGGAGGCATGGCTCGGCGGCTTCAAGGATGTCGATGAAGCCGCGGCCGCCGCCAACCCCACCGAGTGGAAGGCGTTTGCCTGGATCAGCGGCGCGATGATCGTCAACGGCATGATGATGGTGCCGGCCGGCTTTGTTATCGCCGGCATTGTGATGTTCGTGATGGCCGCGCGTGGCTTCGGCAGCACGCAATGGCTGAAGAACGGCGCCATCGGCGCGTGTCTCGCGGCGATCACCTATGCGTTTTTCAACTATGGCCTGGGCCTGAATCTGCCCGCCGGGCTGTTGCCCGTCTAGCCCCGGGGAATCGATATGGAAATCCTGAATTCCCTGATGTCCGGTTTCTCGGTCGCGCTGACGATGACCAACCTGATGTGGTGTTTTGTCGGTGTCACGCTTGGCACGGCGGTCGGCGTATTGCCGGGCATCGGCCCGGCGGTCACCGTGGCGCTGCTGCTGCCGGTGACCACCAAAGTGGACCCGTCCGGCGCGCTCATCATGTTTGCCGGCATCTATTACGGCGCCATGTACGGCGGCTCGACCACATCGATCCTGCTGAATACGCCAGGCGAATCGGCGACCATCATCACCGCCATGGAAGGCAACAAGATGGCCAAGAACGGCCGTGCCGGCCCGGCCCTGGCGACCTCGGCCATCGGCTCTTTTGTCGCTGGCACATTGGCCACCGTCGCCTTGACCTTTGTCTCCCCGCTGGTGGTCGACGTGGCGCTCAGCTTCGGGCCGCCGGAATTCTTCGCGCTGATGGTGCTGGCGTTCGTCACGGTCTCAGCTGTGCTGGGTGAATCCGCGCTGCGCGGATTGACAGCGCTGTTCATCGGCCTGGCCATCGGCCTGGTCGGTATCGACAACCAGTCCGGCGCCGCGCGCTTTGCGTTCGAGATACCGCAATTGCTCGACGGCATTGAAGTGGTGACGGTGGCGGTGGGCCTGTTCGCGGTCGGCGAGACGATGTGGAGTGCGGCCAAGGATTACAAGGTCGAGGAATCGCTGCTGCAAATGAGCGGTTCCATCTGGATGAAAGCGGACGACTGGAAGCGCTCGATCGGGCCGTGGCTGCGCGGCACGCTGATCGGTTTTCCGTTCGGCGCCATGCCCGCGGGCGGCGCGGAGATCCCGACGTTCCTGTCGTATGCAATGGAAAAGAAACTGGCGAAGCACCCGGAAGAGTTCGGCCACGGCGCCATCGAGGGCGTCGCCGGTCCGGAGGCGGCCAACAATGCCTCGAGCACCGGCACCATGACCTCGCTGCTTGCGCTCGGCCTGCCGACGTCGGCCACCGCCGCGATCCTGCTCGCCGCCTTTCAACAATATGGCCTGCAGCCGGGACCGTTGCTGTTCGTCAATTCCGCCGACCTGGTGTGGGGGCTGATCGCCAGCATGTACATCGGCAACATCATGCTGCTGGTGTTAAACCTGCCGCTGATCGGGGTCTGGGTCAAGTTGCTGAAGATACCCAAAGCGCAGCTTTACGCGGGCATCCTCATCTTCGCCACGCTCGGCGTCTACGGCATGCGCCAATCGTCGTTCGACATCTTCCTTCTGTACGCGATCGGCCTGCTCGGGTTCCTCATGCGCCGTTTTGATTTCCCGACCGCACCGGTGATCATCGGCATGATCCTCGGCCCGCTGGCCGAGGCGCAGATGCGGCGATCCTTGTCGATCAGCCAGGGGGACTGGACAATATTCCTGACCAAGCCGCTGTCGGCCACGTTGCTGGGGATCACCGCGTCGCTGGTGGTGGGGCCGTGGCTGTGGAAGAAGATCCGCAAACCGCCGGCGCCGACGCTGACGTCGTCGTAATCCCGATGGAGGATGGTCGGGACGACAGGCTTCCCAATTGCACAAACTCCAGCATTGGCGCGCCTTTCGGCGCAATAATGGCTGGAACACCGCGCCCTTGCTGGAGTTTGGCTGTCATTTGCCATTTTTGATGGGGCCAACCCATGGTGGCCAGCCCCATGCGCGACCCTAGATGCAGCGGTGACGTGATAATATTTGCCGCATCCTGATCACCGGGTGCCCTGCCTGATCATTGCACCTGTCAACTGCCCTACACCCCGAGCCCGCCATGCCTGACACCTTTCACTTTTCCCAGACCGTCGCCTCCGTTGATCCCGAGGTGTTTGCCGCGATCGAGAAGGAAAATCGCCGGCAGGAGGAGCACATCGAGCTGATTGCGTCGGAGAATTACACCAGCCCGGCGGTGATGCAGGCACAAGGCTCGCAGCTGACCAACAAGTACGCCGAGGGCTACCCGGGCAAGCGCTATTACGGCGGTTGCGAGTTTGTCGACATGGTCGAGACATTGGCGATAGACCGCGTGAAGAAACTGTTCGGCGCGGACGTGCATGGCTGGGCCGCCAATGTCCAGCCCAATTCCGGCTCGCAGGCCAATCAGGCGGTCTATTTCGCCTGCCTGAAGCCCGGCGATACCATTCTCGGCATGAGCCTCGCCATGGGCGGGCACCTGACCCACGGCTCGCCGGTCAACATGAGCGGCAAGTGGTTCAACATCGTCAGCTATGGCCTGAATGCCAAGGAAGAAATCGATTACGACGAGGTCGAGCGGCTGGCGCGCGAATCGAAACCCAAACTGATCCTGGCCGGCGCGTCGGCGTACGCGTTGCGCATCGACTTCGAGCGTTTCGCCCGAATTTCGAAGGAAGTCGGCGCGGTCTTCATGGTCGACATGGCGCACTACGCCGGCCTGATCGCGGCAGGGGTGTATCCGAATCCGATTCCGCATGCCGATGTGGTGACCTCGACCACGCACAAATCGCTGCGCGGTCCGCGCGGCGGCATCATCCTCATGAAGCCGGAACTGGAGAAGGCCATCAATTCGGCC